>JAUNMW010000031.1 GCA_030537395.1 Clostridia bacterium
CCCCGCCGTAACCCCATATTAGCATTGATAATCACCCTTGAGAACATAACTGTTAAGATTTTAAAATAGGAAAATTATAGCTTGTTTGTTATGTTCAGAAATATAAGCTATCCAGGCCCGCCTTCCGGTTTCCCGGAGAGCGGGCTGATTTTGCGGGGCCAATCCATTGGATGGAGAAAACTGTATTTTTTATATTGACACCGTGTCAGCAATGTGATATACTTGCATTGATGACACGGTGTCATTTTTGAAATGGGGGGATCGGCATGTCCAGAGGATCACCGGCGCTGACCGCGGCCCGGAAGGAAGAAATCATTCAGGCCTGCGCAAAGCTGTATGAAACCAGGAGCTTCAAGGAAATCACCATCAAGGAGATCGGGGCGGCCACGTCCTTCACCCGCACATCCATCTATAACTATTTTGAAACGAAGGAAGAAATTTTTCTGGCGCTGCTGCAAAAGGAATACGAAATGTGGGTGGACGCCATGAACGCCGTGATGGCGGAAAAGGCGGCTATGACCCGGGACGAACTGGCCCAGGTACTGGCCCGGACCCTGACGGACCGGCCCCGCCTTTTGCGGCTGTTATCCATGAATCTTTATGATATGGAGGCCAACTCCCGGCCGGAGCGGCTGGCAGAATTCAAGGTGGCCTTCGGGGCCTCCATGAATGCCGTGAGCCGGATGCTTCAAACCTATGTGCCGGAGATCAACGACGGGGATCGCCGGACATTTTTGTATTCCTTTTTCCCGTTCATTTACGGCATTTATCCATATACCAGCGTAACAGAGAAGCAGAAAGCGGCAATGGAGCAGGCCTCTATTCCGTATGTATACCAATCCGCGTACAGCCTGACCTATGCGTGCCTGAAAAAGCTGCTGGGGATCAACTGATCGATGATGAAAGGAACCTTTGAACAATGAGCATTTCTGTGAATCTTTATTATCACGGCCAAAACGGCAGCGCGCTGAAGTTTGCCCGGGAGATGGAGGAAACCGGCATTGCCGACGCCATCCGGGCGGAGGAGGGAAATCTTCGGTACCAGTATTTTCAGCCGCTGAATGATCCGGAAACGGTGCTGCTGATCGACATTTGGCGGGATCAGGCCGCCATCGACGCGCATCATGCGAGCCCCATGATGAAGAAGCTTGCGGAATTGCGGAACAAGTATGATCTGCATATGGAAGCCGAGCGGTTCACATCCATCGAGGCGCCGGCAGCCGATGATAAGTATCTGAGAAAATAAACCTGGCAGCGGGGGAAACCGCGAAGCGGGAAAGGATCGCCGACAGCCCGGAGCTGCATGGGATCCGTTTTGGGAAAAGGAGATGAAGGAAGATGAAAAAGAACATTGGCGCTTCCCTGGCCCTATACCCCTCGCCCCTGATCGTGGTGGGTGCGATGGTGGACGGGAAACCCACCTGGACCCTGGTGGCCCACGCGGGCATTATGGCCCACAGCCATGCGATGGTCTCCCTGGTGCAAGCCCACTACATCAACCAAGGGATCCGGGAAAACGGGAAGCTGTCCCTCAACGTGGTGGACGCCTCCTGGCTGAAGGCGGCGGACAAAATGGGCACCGTCAGCGGAAACAAGGCGGATAAATCGGAAGCCTTTGCCTGGACCCTGGGAGAAAACGGCGCGCCGCTGATCGATGAGGCCAAGGTGTCCCTGGAATGCGAGGTGGACGGCAATTACGAACTGGAACATTTCGACCATTTCATTTGCAAAATCCTGGCGACTTATACCGACAAAACGGTGCTGAACGAGAAAAACAAGATCGATTACCATGTGTTCAAGCCTGTGCTGTTCGAGTTTCCTACCTACGAATATTTCGTAACGGGAGAAAAAATCGGCGACTGCGGAAAGATGAATCTGTAAGGAGGAAGAAGATGAAAAGACTGTTTGCCGTTGTTCTGTTCCTTTGCCTGCTTTGCTCCTCCGCGTTAGCGGACAGCTTGATTACCAACGGCGGCGTCACCCTGGAAGAAAGCGCGCTGCCCCACCAAACGGAGGACGCCTCCGCGCCCAAGGTGTATTTCCTCAGCGATATTTCCCCGGAAGCGCTGGTGAAAGCCTATGAAGCGCTGGGCGTACAGCTGCCCGGAAAGGTGGGCGTGAAAATGTCCACGGGGGAGAGCACCCGCAGCAATTATCTGCGGCCGGAACTGATTGCCGATCTGATCCATCTGGTGAACGGCACCATCGTGGAATGCAACACCGCCTATGGCGGCAGCCGCTCCTCCACCGCCATGCATCGGCAGCAGGCCAAGGATAACGGCCTTCTGGATGTGGCGGAGCTGGATATTCTGGATGCGGACGGCAGCATGGAAATCCCCATTGAAAACGGCGTGCGCATCAACGTGGACTATGTGGGCAGCCATTTTGACCATTATGATTCCTTCCTGGTGCTCACTCACTTCAAGGGCCACGCCATGGCGGGCTTCGGCGGGGCCATCAAAAATATTTCTATCGGCTTCGGGTCCTCCATGGGCAAGGTGTGGATTCATTCCGGCGGCACCAAGAAAAGCGGCGGCATCTGGGGCGCGCAGAACCCCTTCCTGGAAGCCATGGCCGACGCCGCCAAGGGCGTGAACGACCGTATGGGCGATCATATCGTTTATATCAGCGTGCTCAATCGCCTGTCCGTGGACTGCGACTGCGACGGCAGTCCCGCCGCCCCGGATATGCACGATATCGGCATCCTGGCCTCCACGGATCCCCTGGCCATCGATCAGGCGGCCATTGATCTGGTGTACGCCGTGCCGGACAGCGGCAGCCTTCGCCGCCGGATCGAGCGGCAGAACGGCCTGTACACGCTGGACGCGGGGGAGCGCAACGGCCTGGGCAGCCGGTACTATGATCTGGTGATTCTGGATGATTGAGTGGATTCAGCGGGAAGCCGTTTATCTGTGGTATTACCTGGATATCCAACTGCGGCAGATCGCGCCGTACTGGGCCCTGGGCATTGTGCTGGGCAGCGCGGTATCGGTGTTCGGGAAAAAGTACATTCACGGGGCGTTTGCGAAGATTGGGCAAAGAAAAATGGGCTGGCTGGGGGTCATCCCGGCAAGCCTGCTGGGCATTGCCTCGCCGCTTTGCATGTACGGCACCATTCCCATCGCCGCATCCTTTTCGGAACAGGGCGTGAAGGATGATTACCTGGCCGCCTTCATGATGAGCAGCATTCTGCTGAACCCCCAATTGATTTTTTACAGCGGGGCCCTGGGCCGGACGGCGCTGATCATCCGGTGCGTTTCCTGCTTCCTGTGCGGATGCGCTGCGGGCCTTTTGATCCGCCGGTTCTACAGCGGAAGGGGCAAAAGCTTTTTTGATTTCACCGGCTTTCATGAAGGAAAAAGTCGGGACATCGACCCCAATCTGTTCCTGCGGTTTTTGAAAAACGTGGGCCGCAACGTCAGGGCCACCGGCCCTATGTTCGCGCTGGGCATCCTGCTGACGGCGCTGTACCAAATCCACGTGCCCGGTGAATTTGTCAGCGGATTATTCGGCAAAAACAACGGCTTCGGGGTGCTGATGGCCGCCACCATCGGCGTGCCGATGTACATGTGCGGGGGCGGAACCATCCCCTTGCTCAATGAATGGCTGGCGGACGGCATGAGCATGGGCAGCGCCGCGGCCTTCATGCTCACCGGCCCCGCCACCAAAATCACCAACCTGGGGGCCATGAATATAGTGCTTGTCTGGTAACGGTTTTTCCTTTATCTGGCGTTCGTGATGCTGTTTTCCCTGTGTACCGGTTTGATCGTGGACCTATTTTGAAAAGGAGGGATTCCCCATGAAAAAAGTTTTTGCTTTCCTGACGGCCCTGGTGCTGATGGTTTCTTGTGTTCCCTTTGCCCTGGCGGAAGAAGCTGCGGAGCCTGCCAGCAAAATCCTGGTGGTTTACTTCTCCGCCACCGGCACCACCAGGGGCGTGGCCGAGAAACTGGCGGAAGGGTTGTCCGCCGATTTGTACGAAATCGTGCCCCAGGAACCCTATACTGACGCCGATTTGAACTACAGCAATTCCAAGAGCCGCACGTCCATGGAAACCGATGATCCCGCCTGCCGCCCTGCCATCGCGGGCGAACTGCCGGACCTGACGGCCTATGATACCATTTTCATCGGCTATCCCATCTGGTGGGGCGATACCCCGCGCATTCTGTCCAGCTTTGTGGAGCAGGTGGATCTGACCGATAAAATCCTGGCCGTATTCTTTACCTCCGGCAGCTCCGGCCTGGGCAGCAGCATGAAGCATCTGGAGCAGCAGGCCGGCGCGGGCACTTGGCTGGAAGGCAAACGCTTCACCAGCCGCACCACGGTGGAAGAGCTGGTCAGCTGGGCCAAAGGCCTGGGCATTGCGCCTTGACCGGAAGAATACAAAGGGGGAAACCGCTCTTTGAAAACCAATGAGCGATTTCCCCAGCTTCCCTTTGAACCTTTGTTCCCATGGCGGCGGACGCTTCGGCCGTTGCAAAGCCGGTGTCCGACCCATGATCGCGCCGAGGCTGTCCGTGCGCGATTCGGGCGGCGCAGGCTTACCCGGGGATGCGCAGAATGGGCTTGCATCCCAAGGCATCCATTCCAACAGCAATCATTCAAGGAGGCATTTTATGGCAAAGAAACAAACGGCGGGCCGGGACAACCTGGGCAAGCTGGCCCCGAAATTCGCGGAACTGAACGACGATGTGCTGTTTGGCCAGGTCTGGTCCCGAGAAAAGGAGCTTTCGCCCCGGGATCGCAGCATGATCACCATCGCGGCGCTGTTTTCGGCGGGCCTGTACCCCCAATTGAAAGCGCATCTTTCCATCGGCAAGGCGCACGGCGTCACCAAACAGGAAGCGGTGGAAATCGTGACCCAGCTGGCTTTTTACTGCGGCTGGCCCAAGGCCTGGAGCACCTTCCCGCTGATTCAGGAAGTGTTCGGCGAGGAAGAAAGCGAGCTGGACGGCGTGCCCTCCAATCTGTCCGTGTTCCCCGTTGGGAAAAAGAACGATGCTTACGCCCAATATTTCATCGGGCAAAGCTACCTGGCCCCCCTGTCGCTTGCGCAGGTGCCGGTGTTCAACGTGACCTTCGAGCCCGGCTGCCGCAATAACTGGCACATTCACCATGCCAGCGAGGGCGGCGGGCAGATGCTGATTTGCGTATCCGGCCGGGGTTGGTATCAGGAATGGGGCAAGGAGCCCCGGGAACTGCACCCCGGCGACGTGGTGAACATTCCCGAAGGCGTGAAGCATTGGCACGGCGCCGCCGCCGACAGCTGGTTCCAGCATTTGGCCGTTGAGGTGCCGGGCAGGGATGGAAAGGCCGAATGGCTGGAGCCCGTGGATGACGAAACCTACGGCAGGTTGCCATAACCTGCCGCCCCTTCAATCGCAATGGGGGATATGCGCCAGCAAATGATCACGCACGTGCCGCCTTCCGCGGGGCGCTCGATATCCAGGGTGCTTTCCTTGCCCATGCAGATCGCCAGGCGGCTGTATACATTGTACAGCCCGATATTCTTCGCCCGGCCGTCGGACGCCATGATTTCCCGGATGCGGGCGATTTCCTCGTCGGTGATATCCTTGCCGTTGTTCTGCACGGTCAGGCGCATGCGGTCTTCCGTCACGGCGGCGTCGATTTTTACCACCAGCGCGTCCCGGGGGTGGCCTCCGTGCTCGCAGGCGTTTTCCACCAGGGGCTGGATGGTGAACCGGGGCAGCAGGATGCCGTAATATTCCTCCGGGATATGGCATTCCAGCCGGAAACGGTTTTTGAATCGCAGATCCAGCAGCCGGGTATAGTGCTTCAAATGCTCCAGTTCTTCCCCCAATGTCCATTGAAGCCGCCATTCCCGCAGCACGGGCCGCAGCATTTCGCTCAGCTCCATCAGCATGTCGGATACGCTGTCCGCCCCCAGCATAGTGCTCATCCAGCGAATGGCGGTAATGGAATTGAAGATCATGTGGGGCGATAATTGTGTTTGCAGATTGCGCATTTGCAGCTCCAGCTGGCTGTGCTCCATCTTTCGGGCGGTTTCCATCAATTCCTCCAGGGACTGGTTCATGGTATTGAATTCCACCCGGATCTCCTCAAATTCATTGATGGAATTGGTGTCGTCCAGCCGGGCGGACAATTCGCCCTCCTTGGTGCGCATGAGACCCTTTTTGAGCGAAGCAAAGTTGTTGATGAATTTTCGCAGCCATCGGGAATAGACAAAAAGGAACAAAAGCAGCACTGCCGCCGCGGTGACCCATACGGTCAGCTGCAAGTTGCGCACGGTGCGGTCATAAAAAGCCATGGGCATTTCCTTCATCAAATACCATCCCGCCCCCGGGATCCTTGCGCCCATGGTGTAAATACGCTCCTTATTTTCGGCCAGGATCACCCGGCCGTTTTTTTCGCTGCTGAAAAGCGTTTTGGGGCTGACCAGGGCCTTCCCGCTGCCCTCCCCGGCGCTGACCAACTGCGTTCCGTCCTTCGTCATCAGGTACAGGGCAGAGATGCCGTCGGACAGTAATTCCAAATGACCTTTGAGAGCCGCGGGATCGATGAGCACCAAGGAATAGAAAAAGCCATATTGGGCAGCATTGTAGCGGCATACGCCCAAAATGACGCCGGAGGGCTTTCTGTCCCCCAGGGAAAAGCCGTAAATCTGATCGGCGTCCATGTCGCAAATCCAATCCACCGTTCCGCTGTTTTTCAGAATCCTGTCCATCGTTTCCTGATCAAAAAAGGTATTATTTGCGGTTTCATCAATGAAATAATTGCGGTAAGGAAGCACGCCGAACATGCTGCCATCCGACCTCATGACCAACAGACCGTACAGATAGGGCTGCTGAGAAATTGTGGTGCTGAATATATTGATGCAATTCTGCCGGGAATGAACCATTTCCAAGTCCGTGCGGTAAGAACGCAGGGCGTAATGCATGATATCCGTGTTCATCATCGTCAGGGTGGCTGCTGACTGGGCGTCATGCAACGCCGCATCCATAGCGCCGCCGATAATGGAAAAGGAGGCCTGGGTTTTTTCTTCCTCCTGAGACAGGATGGTGCTGGTGTACGCCTCTGAAATCACGATCGTGAGCACCAGGGTGATTCCCAGGGCCATCAAAAGCACCGGCAGCAGGATGCGGAATTTCAAGGAATGGAAAAATCGTTTCATAGCGCGGCCCTCATCTGCTTGGGCGACATGCCCGTTTCCTGCTTGAAGCGGCTGGAAAAATAGGATACCTCGGAAAACCCGCACATTTCGGCGATCTGCTGCACCGACAGGGCCGTTTCCAGCAGCAGCTCCCGGGCCCTTCCGATGCGTCGGGAGGTTACATAATCCGAATAATTGCAGCCCATTTCATTTTTGAACAGCCGGGAAAAATACTTGGGCTGATAACCGATCAGGGCGGAAACCTGGGAGGCGGACAATTCTTCCTTCAAATGCCCGTCGATGTAGGTGATCACCGTCAGGATCTCTGGCTTCAGGGAATACGCGACCCGGGCCGCGAAGCCTTCCCCGCATTCGCAGATCCGGGCTGTCAGCGCGCTCAGGCTGCCGGGTTGTTCATGAACGCCCAATACCTGAAGCGCCTTTTCGCCCCGGGCGCGAACCAGGTCCCACCCGCCGGAAAGATTGCCGGGATATGGGCGCAGCGCAGCCAGGAAGTCCGTCAGCTGCGGCACTTTGTCTCCCAAGCAGGAAAAGCTGTTCATCCGGCTTTGGAGCGAAAGCAGGGCGGGATCGCTGTACGCACCGACAAGGTCCAGGGTGAGTACGCCGTTTTCAAAAAACGCTTCCCAGGCGGTGAGGCCGCGCATGGTTTGATAAAGCTGCCGAAGGCGCGCCGCGCCGCAGGGCTCCGTCATTCGGGCGAAACCGATCCTCACCTGGAAAAAATCACGGACATACCGCTGCAATTCCGTCATCTTCATCGCCTGCTCCGCCGCGTCAAAGCTTTTGCGGAACACAAAAAGCGCCCCTGAATCCGTCCGCACGGCGCAGTCATCCATTTCTCCGCCCAGTTCGTGGGACACCAGATCGATCAGGGAGTTTTTCAGCCGGTGGGATACCCTGTCGTCAGGGAAGATATGCAGCATTGCCAGACCCTGGGCCTCGAACAGCCCGGCGGGCGCTTCTCCCTCCAGCAGCGCGGCACGCCACAAAGCGCTTTCATCCCGCACCGCTTCCCCGCCCTTGGCCTTGGGAAGACTTTGGCAGGCCTTTTCCAGAGCCAGGCGAATGTATTCCTGCTTCATGGACGCCTTGAGCAGCACGTCCGTGATACCCAGCTTCCGGGCTTCCCGCAGCGTTTCATCATGCTCCACGTTGGTGATGATGATCACGGCGCATTCCCGGTCCCCGCCGCGGATGCGCCGGAGCAGCTCCATACCGTCCATTCCGGGCATGCGAATATCCGTGATCACGATATCCGGACGGAATTTTTCATACAGAGCCCAGGCGCTTTTGCCGTCCTCCGCTTCCCCGATCAGGCGCAGATTCATTTCGGCCCAGGGCACGCTGCTGGCGATGCCAATGCGCACAAGAAGCTCGTCTTCGGCAATCAATACAGTGTACATAAGGCTCCCCTTCAATTGGCGTTCAATTCTTCTTGCATAATTATAGGAATCATTTCATCCGATTGTCAAGAAAAAGTGGAAATATTGTAAAAAATGGTGGAAATATTGACTTAATAGCGGGTTTTGAATTTGATATAATACAAATAACAAAAAGGGATCATAGTCCCATATATCAAAAAGGAGGTTCTTTGCATGAAAAAACTGCTTGCCCTCGTTCTCGCTCTGGCGCTGCTGCTGGGCGTGACCGGCTCCGTTTCCTTTGCAGAGGAAGAGCCCACCATCATTACGGTCGCCGCCAACGGCGACGGCCGCGCCTACAGAATCAAGAATGAAATTTTCCGCGAGGTTGAACGGCGCCTGAACATCAAATTCGAGATCCATGAATTTGATTCCGACACCTTCAACGCCATGCTCGCAAGCAACGAACTGTACGACATCATCCTGTGCGATCATATCCTGCCCCAGATCCTCAATTCCGGCCTGGCGCTGGATATCTCCCCCTACATTGACGAATATGCCCCGAACCTGAAGAGCCCCACCACCGCGCCCATCTTTGAAATCGTGCGCGATCTGGTCTGCAACGGCGAAGGCATCTATGTGTTCCCCACCCCCGCCGGCATGCACAACGTGACCATCGGCGGTATTGGCGAACGCGTATGGCGCGGCTACGCCCTGCGCTGGGACTACTATCTGGATATCGGCATGCCCGAAATCCACAATGACGACGATTTCATTGACGCCATGCTGAAGATGCTGGAAATGCATCCCACCAACGAGGAAGGCACCCCCTCCCTGCTGTACGGCGTGCGTCCCGGCCTGAGCAACATGGGCGGCTACACCTCCTCCTTCAAATCCTACATCAATGTGAACCACTGGAGCAACTACCAGTACAAGTCCAGCATCTACACCAACGATATCATCGATGGTTACATGGATGTGGAAAAAGCCCCCTACTGGGATGAAATGGCTTTCCTGAACAGAATTTACCGCATGGGCCTGTTCGATATGGACTGCTTCACCATGACCGGCGACGAATTTGACGCCAAGTGCGAACAGGGCCTGTACATGGGCCTGTACCAGAACAACGACAAGCTGTGGAACAAGAACTTTAAGCTGGACCCCGAAACCAAGAAAACCTACATGATCATTCCCTCCGACGGTATGAACAACTATTCCAACGTGGATATGATCCTGGGCAACCTGCCCGGCAACTTCTCCATCATTTGGAAGGATTCTCCCAACAAGGAAAAGTGCATGCAGGTGTTCAACCTGATGTTCGATCTGGACTTCATGCGCTGGGTCTACTCCGGCGACCAGGGTGTGTACTGGGATTATGACGAAAACGGCGTTCCCCACATGACCGAGTATGCCATCGAAACCAAGGCCAACGGCGATCCCTACTGGGGAACCGGCGACGGCGACGGCGGACACGGCACACGCTGGTGGCATATGTTCGGCTTCAACCCCGCCACCACCCACACCGACGGCTATCCCCTTGATCTGGCCATGACCCGCGAGGTAGCCATCGCCGCCCAGAGCCCCAAGAGCAAGCTGATCTGCGACGCCTACGGCGTGGAATACTATGCCGACGCCTATGCCGCGGTTGAGAAAGACTACCGCAACGACCTGGGCGAACCCATTTCCTCCACCATTACCAATGTTTCCACCGCCGATCAGCGCATCCTGGCCGAATGCGATTCCATCCTGGAAGCCAACATGGCCACGCTGATCATGAGCAATTCGGATGAAGAATTTGAAGCCAACAAGGCGGCCGTTCTGGCAGAGCTGGAAGAACTGGGCGAGCCAGAAGTGTTCCAGCGCTACAAGGTAATGTGGGATGCTTCTAAGGAAATCATGAACCAGAAGCACGCCGAATTCATGGCTACCACCGAATATGAACTGTACCCCGTAGAATAATCTCAGAATTCCATCACATGGAGCATACCGGCGTCCCGGGCAACCGGGACGCCGGTATTTGAAACAAATCCAGTCATGCAGGGAGGGAAACACGGATGCAAAGCAGGAAAGTGATCAATCCGATCAATTTAAGAAAGCCGAAAAAGGACTGGGCGGGCTTCTTTCTTTTGCTGCCCGTGGCAGTTTTCATTATCATGTTCAGCTATGTTCCCCTGGCGGGCTGGTATTTCTCCCTGATCGAGTACAAAATCGGCCGCCCCATTCTGGAATGCAAATTCGTGGGGCTGGAAAACTTCCGCAACCTGTTTGCCACCAAATCCTTTGCCCGGGTGCTCACCAACACCCTGATCTTCTCCGGCCTCAAGTACGCCATGCTGTTTCTGCCGCCCATCTTCGCCATTCTGCTGAATGAAATCACCAATATCCGCTTCAAAAAAGTGGTGCAGACCATTACCACCCTGCCCCATTTCATTTCCTGGGTCATCATCTACGGCCTGTGCTACGCCCTGTTTTCCACCGACGGCCTGGTGAATACCCTGCTGGGTCCCCTGGGCGTGAACCAAAGCCTGCTCATCGATAAAAACGCCGTTTACGGATTCCAGTCCATCATTTACCTGTGGAAAACCCTGGGCTGGAACTCCATCATTTATATTGCCGCCATCACCGCCATCGATCAGGAATTGTATGAAGCCGCCGCCATCGACGGGGCGGGCCGCTTCCGTCAGGCGCTGCATATTACCGTGCCGGGCATCCTGCCCACCCTGTTCGTACTGCTGCTGCTGGGCATCGCCGATTTGATCAACAACGGCATGGACCAGTATTTCGTATTCCAGAATTCCGTCACCTACAATAAGCTGGAAACCCTGGAGCTGTACACCTACAAGCAGGGCCTGAAGCTGATGGATTACAGCTACGCCACCGCCGTGGGCATTTTCAAATCGGTTATTTCCATCACGCTGCTTTTCTCCACCAACGCGCTGGCGAAAAAAGTGCGCGGCGAATCTATTGTGTAAGAAGGGAGGGAATGATCATGGCCGCAAAATCGAAAAATGCCATCCGCACCAGCACGTCGAGAATCGTGTTTCTGGTCTTTAACGCCGTCTTTTTCACCTTGATGGTGATCCTGTGCTTCTATCCCATGTGGTATGTGTTCATTCAGTCCCTGTCTGAATCGGCCATGGCTGTAAAAGCCGTGGTTCTGCCCGTCAATTTCACGTTTAACAACTATGTGCAATTGATGCAGATGCCCGAAATCTTCCATGCCTTCCTGGTCTCCGTTTTGCGCACGGTGCTGGGCACCTGCGGCACGGTGATGTGCTGCATGTTCGCCGGGTATCTGTTTACCAAAGAAAACATTCCTTTCCGGAAGCTGATCTACCGTATGATGGTCATTACCATGTATGTGTCCGGCGGCCTGATCCCCACCTACCTGGTAATCAAGGAATACGGGCTGATCAATAACTTCCTGGTGTACATCGTTCCCAGCCTGATCGGGGCCTACAACGTGATCCTGATCAAGACCTTCATCGAGCAGCTTCCCAAGGAACTGGAGGAAAGCGCGCGCATTGACGGCGCGTCCACGGGCACGGTATTCTTTAAAATCATCCTGCCCCTGTCCATGCCCATCGCCGCCACCATCGCCATCTACGCCTCCAACAGCCAGTGGAATGCCTTCATTGACAATCAGCTCTATACTTCCGCCAACAGCAATCTGACCACGCTGCAGCTGCTTTTGTACAATTACCTGAACCAATCCGAACGGCTGATCGCCCAGCTGGAAAAGGAAGGCGTATCTTCCGCTGAAATGTCCAAAATCCTCACGCCCCGGGGCATCAAGATGACGGTGACCATGATTTCCGTGATCCCCATCATGTGCGTGTATCCCTTCATGCAGCGCTTCCTGGTGAAGGGCATCATGATCGGCGCGGTCAAGGGCTAAAGGCCGAAAAAGCCGGAAAGGATGCTGGGGAAAGCCCATAAAAGGTTCATGCATTTTCCATATTATATTGTGAAAACTCGCGTTGATAAGCGGTTTATTACAGCGACGGCGAGGTGAGCATATCATGCTCCAATTGGAAAAGAACATCATTGAAATCGGCCTTGAAAAGCCCGTGAAGGTGCTGCACGTGACGGACAGCCACGTGCCCCTTTGCGACGAGCGGGACGGGGAGCCCATGCAATCCATCGCCACTCGGAAAGCCCCCAAGGTGAAGGAAATATTGGAAAACCTGAACGAACAAATCGCTTACGCGGAGGAAAACTGCGATCTCCTGGTGCATACGGGGGATCTGTTCGATTTCGTATCCAGGGCCAATATTGAATTTGCCCGGGAAGTGCTGAAAAATCCCAAAATCCTGTACGTCGCGGGCAATCATGAATACTATATCGGGCGGGGACACGAGGACAATGTGTACCGCATGAACAGCTACTGGACCCGGGGGCTGGATCAATTGGGCGTGAACATGTTCTTTACCTCCCGCGCAGTGGGCGGCGTGAACTTCGTGGGCATCGACGACGCCTATCACACGGTGGAGCCCTGGCAGCTCAAGCGCCTGCGGATGGAGGTGGAAAAGGGGCTGCCGGTGATCCTGTTCGTTCACGCCCCGCTGTTTGAGCAAAAGCTGTTTGAACGCAGCGTGGAATACTGGAAGGACGGCTCCGCGTATCTGGTGGGCTGCGACGAAGAGCATCTGATGACCTACCCAGAATACCTGGCCGTTACCCAGCGCCCCAACGAGGCAACCGAGCAATTTGTGGCATATGTGAACCGGGAAAAGCGTATCAAAGCCGTACTGGCGGGCCACGTGCATTTCAATTTTGAAAGCGCCCTGCCCGGCGGTACCATGCAGTATGTAACAGGCCGGGGCCACCAGGGAGTGGCCAGGGAAATCACGCTGCTGTGATCCTGTTATGATTTATGCTTTTCGACTCATCCGCGGCAGGAAGGGCTTTGCATGATATTCCTTCTTCTTTGCGGGATGGACTGCGCGGTCTTTTTCCATTGCGTCAGACGGCAATTTGAAAAAGCCCTTTGGAACGGGCAAGCCTGAAATTCAAACAGGAGGCGCGGATGAGACTGTTCCGCGCCTCCTGATCGTTACGGTTGTTTATGGCAGGAACCGGACATGGGGCAGCTGCCGCAGTTACAGCCGCAGGATGATTTCCCCTGCTTCTTATTCCTGAGCAAATGGGTGATGATGGCGGTGATCATCGCGATCAGCAGGAGCGAAACGATGATTGTTCCCGCGTTTTCTGTGATTGCCTGTATCATATTCTCACACCTTCCGGGTCATCCTGGTGGCCTCCTGATATTTTTTGAAGAACAGCATCCAAACCATCACACCCAGCACACCCAAAGCTGCGATCAGGCCGATCACGTTCACGCTGCCGGTAAAGAGCAAACCGAACTGATAGATCATCAGCGCAATCGCATAGGCGAAGCCGCATTGGTACGCGATGGCAAACCAGGTCCATCCGGCGTTGTTCATCTCGCGTCTGATGGCGCCGATGGCCGCGAAGCAGGGAGCGCACAGCAGATTGAACACCAGGAAGGCATAGGCGGCAATGCCGGTAAAGGACGCGGCCAGGTTGGCATAGGTTTCCGTGCCGCCATAGAGGATGCCCATGGTGCCCACGATGTTTTCTTTTGCGATCAGACCGGTAATGGAAGCCACCGTCGCCTGCCAGGTGCCAAAACCCAGGGGCTTGAAGACCCAGGCGATGATTCCGCCGAACTTAGCCAGGATGGACAGCTCCAGTTCTTCCTCCTCCAGCATCCGGAACGCGCCGTCCGCCACGCCAAAGCGGCTGAGGAACCACACCAGAATGGTGGAAAGCAGGATGATGGTGCCGGCCTTCTTGATGAAGCTCCAGCCGCGTTCCCACATGGAGCGGAGCACATTGCCCACCGTAGGCCAGTGATAGGCGGGCAGCTCCATGACGAAGGGAGCGGGCTCGCCGGCAAAGCGCCTGGTCTTTTTCAGGATGATGCCGCTGACAATGATCGCCGCCATGCCGATGAAGTACGCGCTGGTGGCAACCCAGGCGGATTTATGGAAGATGGCACCGGCAATCATGGCGATGAAGGGCACCTTGGCGCTGCAGGGGATGAAGGTGGTGGTCATGATGGTCATGCGCCGGTCGCGCTCGTTTTCAATGGTGCGGGAGGCCATGATGCCGGGCACGCCGCAGCCCACGCCGATCAGCATGGGAATGAAGGACTTGCCGGACAGGCCGAACTTGCGGAAGACCCGGTCCAGCACGAAGGCGATGCGGGCCATGTAGCCGCAGGCCTCCAGGAAGGCCAGCAGCAGGAACAGCACCAGCATCTGGGGCATAAAGCCCAGCACCGCGCCGACGCCGGCGACAATGCCGTCCAGGATCAGACCCTTGAGCCAGGGGGCGGCGTTCATGGCATCCAATCCGCTCTCCACCAGAGCCGGAATACCGGGCACCCAGGTGCCGTAATCAGCAGGGTCAGGCGCGCCAACGGCGGACTTGTAGCCGTTTTGCGTACTCAGGTATTCATCAACGACAGCCCGCAGGTCCGCCTTGCCGGTATCCGGGTGTTCCTCGGTTTCCAGGGTTTCCTCGTCCTGGGTGATATAGGTCACGCTGGCGTCGTCAGGAACAGCCGCCAGCAGGGCGTTCAGGGATGCTTCCGGATTTTCCTTATCGATTTCAACGCCGTATGCTTCGGCGAAAGCCTCGATGATCTGATCTGAATCGCCGTAGCGCTCCGCCGCTTCCTCATATTCCGCGGTGCCTTTGCCGAACAGGTGATAGCCGTCGCCGAACAGTCCGTCGTTGGCCCAGTCGGTGGCGGGCGCCCCGACAGCCACCATGGCGATCCAGTACACCGCGAACATGACCAGCGCAAAGATGGGCAGGCCCAGCCAGCGGTTGGTGACGACTTTGTCGATCTTGTCGGATGTGCTTAAGGAGCCCGCGTTGTGCTTGCGGTAGCAGGAGGCAATCACCTGGGCGATGTACACATACCGCTCGTTGGTGATGATGCTTTCGGCGTCGTCGTCCAGTTCCTTTTCGGCGGCGGCAATATCGGCCTCGATGTGCTTCATGGTATCCGCCGGAATCCGGAGCTGCTCCAGCACCTTGTCGTCCCGCTCAAACACCTTGATGGCGTACCAGCGCTGCTGTTCTTCCGGCAAATGATGCACAGCCGCTTCTTCGATGTGCGCCAGGGCGTGTTCCACCGGGCCGGAGAAGGTGTGCAGGGGAACGGTCTTCGCGCTTTGCGCCGCTTGGATTGCCGCTTCCGCGGCTTCCATCACGCCAGTTCCCTTCAGCGCGGAAATCTCCACGATCTTGCAGCCCAGCTGCCTGGAGAGATCGATGGTATTCAGCTTGTCGCCATTTTTCTTGACCATGTCCATCATGTTGATGGCGACCACTACGGGAATCCCCAGTTCTACCAATTGCGTAGTAAGGTACAGGTTCCGCTCCAGGTTGGTACCGTCGATGATGTTCAGGATCGCGTCGGGACGCTCATGGATCAGGTAGTTCCGGGCGACGACCTCCTCCAGGGTATAGGGAGACAGGCTGTAGATACCCGGCAGGTCGGTGATGGTGACGCCGTCGTGCTTCCGAAGTTTGCCTTCTTTTTTTTCCACGGTCACTCCGGGCCAGTTGCCCACAAACTGGTTGGAACCGGTCAGGGCATTGAACAGCGTCGTTTTGCCGCTGTTGGGGTTTCCTGCCAGGGCAATGCGAATATCCATGATGTCTTCCTCCTGTTATATATGACTAATTAGAAATGGCTAACAACTGCGCAAAAAAAATTACTCCACTTCGATGCTTTCGGCATCCGCTTTGCGCAGGGAAAGCTCATACCCGCGCACGGTAATCTCGATCGGATCGCCCAGGGGAGCTACTTTTCGCACATAGATCTCCACGCCTTTGGTGATGCCCATATCCATGATCCTGCGCTTGACCGCGCCTTCCCCGTGGATCCTGATCACCTTTGCCTTGCCGCCCACCGGCACTTCCCGCAGATTATTCATATCCGTACCTCCTGTCAAATCATGATCTTGCGGGCCATCTCTTCGTCAATGGCCACGCGGGATTCCTTGACCTTCACAATCACGTTCCCATTCAGGGAAGTGATGACGGTTGCCGTACCGCCCACAACGAAACCCAGGTTTTCCAAGTGTTTCTTTACTTCAGGGCTCCCGCCGATCTTCCGGATCACAGATTCTTCTCCCGGGTTTGCATAGCTCAATGGAATCATCCAGCCCCCTCCCAACGATAGAAGCAATATGAATAGCAATGATGTTAGATTCATCTAACGTAGGATATTATAATTAGATATAGCTAACCTGTCAAGCGTTTTTCAAAAAAATTTCCGGATTCTGCCTTCCGAAGAAGTATGCAGCCTATGCAAGACAGTTTTCAATCCAATGTCATGATTGCTGTGCCAATAAATTCATGAATATAATAAACATCGTCCGCATATAACAGGATATCCTTCGGCACATACAGCGGCTTGCCGCTGTGCTGTTCATCTAACGCGTAAAACTTGTCCCAATCCTGATGAACCAATGCGGAAAGGTCAGGCTCATCCCCGTTATGCAAAGCCAGGCTGACAGTTTCATCGTCAATTTCGGGGTTATCGCTCAGCATAAAAGTCTTTTCAATCAGCAGCATCCGATATGTACCGTCCTGATATAAAAACTGCTTCAGAAAAAAGGCCCGCCTTCCGTTTCCGGGAGACGGGCTGATGGGGTTTAAAGTTGATTGATCAGGATTTACTTCCCGCTCATCTGGCGTTCCTGCTGTTCGATCATGCGCTTGACCATGTAGCCGCCGATATAGCCGGCCTGGCGGGAGGGCAGATCGCCGTTGTAGCCCTGCTTCAGATTGATGCCCAGTTCGCTGGCGATTTCATACTTCATGTTATCCAGGGCGGCGCGGGCTTCGGGCACGTTGGCGCGGTTGGAGTTGCTGGAGCTGGAAGAAGAGGAACCATTGTTGGAATTGAACATGACAATTCCCTCCTATTTTTGTTGATGCAAAGGACAATGCTTTCTTGAGCTGATGAATGGATTGCAGCGGCCTAAGGCAAGCTGCAGAACGCATTCGTCAGATTTCCAATCCGACAGGAGCAAACGGAGCGTCTCTTCAGCCGGACTGACAATTGTTACCTGCGCGGCTTTTCAGCCCTTGATTCGCGGCAGGGTTTTTGACTTTCGCCCGATAGGATGAGGAACGGCATCGCGCTGATCGCACTCCCCGGGAGAAGTACATGGAAACCCTGCGGCAGAAATTCGGGGAACACATCCTTCGTGCAGCGCCATGGCAGGCGGCGGGCCGCCGGATCGTGCGGCATCTTGTCGCTCCCCGGCGGAAGGAACCGGAATGATGAACGGAAAGGACGCATATCATCCGCCCTGACCGGCCAGGAAAAGCATGCCTGGAAGGAGAACGCTTCTTATCCAGATCGCGGAAAAACTGCGATGCAGCAGCTTTCTGCTTTTCGATCCATGCGAAAGCTTTTCTCTTATCGGCGCGCGCGTTTCCCGGGCTGCTGGCCCCCTTTCCGCTCCTTTCGATGGGCGGATGATATCCGTCCCTTCGTTTGTAGCGCGAAAAGGAGATCAGCGCCGTTCATCGGCTGATTCCGGTCCGCTTCCCCTTATTTCCCCGCCATCTGCCGTTCGGCCTGTTCGATCAGACGCTTGACCATGTACCCGCCCACATAGCCGTTTTCGCGGCTGGTCAGGTCGCCGTTGTAGCCCTGCTTGAAGTTGATGCCCAATTCGCGGGCGATTTCAAACTTCATGTTGTCCAGGGCGCCCCGGGCTTCGGGCACGTTGACCCGGCTTCCGGAATTGCTGCCAGACTGATTCATCGCTTTTCACCTCCTTCATTCAGGATCAATGCTATTGTGACCGGTGCGCGGAAAAATACGCTGGCATTTTGTGCAAATCGACATGCTTCGCGGGATCAAATACCCGAGAAAAATAAAAAAGAAAGAAATAAATCAGGCAAAAGGAAAGCATCGAGCGATGGGGGACCGGATCGTTCGATTTTTGTTTTGGCCGGATGATCGGGACGCGGCGCGCCGGATGAACCGAAGCGCGTGGGGGAGAGCATCCCATTTTTTTACTGAAAACCGGAAGGCACCTTGAAAAACCGCGCCTTTGGACAAAAACAGCCCATATTCTCTATATGCAAAAAGTAACAATTTATTTTTTGAAAAAGGCTTGCTTTTTTTCTGCATTTTCTGTACAATAAAGACGTATTTCCTCAAAATGTTCGGATTTTTTTCAGAATTTGACAGGGGAGGCGCGGCACATGCGGGAATTGCGGGAAGCCATTGAGAAATTTGGTCAGGGCATCGGCCAGGACATTGTGAAGGTGGACATGTTTCTGAATCATCGCATTGAAACGGGCCTCCTGTTTCGCATGGGTGAGGAACTGGCCGAACGGTTCCGGGAGGATAAGCCCGATCTGGTACTGACGGTGGAAGCCAGCGGCATCGCCCTGGCGCTGACCACGGCGCGGGCGCTGGGCGATATTCCCGTGGTGTTTGCCAAAAAGAGCGCTACCGTAGTGCAGAGCCCGGACGTGGCCCAGGCCAAGGTGTACTCCTTTACGCATAAGCGGGAAAACGTGATCCGGGTGGACAAAAGATATCTGCCACAGGGGAGCCGGGTGCTGATCGTGGACGATTTTTTAGCGGACGGCCAGGCATGCCAGGGCATGATGGCCCTGTGCGCCCAGACGGACTGCCAAATCGTCGGTATCGGCATCGGCATTGAAAAAGGCTTTATGCCCGGGGGAAAGAACCTGCGCGAAATGGGCGTGAAGCTTGCGTCTTTGGCAATCGTAACCGCCATTGAGGATGGAAAGATCCTGCTGACGGACGATTGATCAAAATAAATCATCCAATACAATTGGAGGAGGAAAAACTCATGAAGAAACTGATTGCTCTGCTGCTGGCCCTGATCCTGTGCGTTGGCCTGGCTCCCGCGATGGCGGAAGGCAAGGACGACATCAAGCTGGGCGTGATCCTGCTGCATGACGAAGATTCCACCTACGACCTGAACTTCATCAAGGGCGTGGAAGAAGCCAAGGAACTGCTGGGCCTGAGCGATGAACAGGTTATCGTAAAGCGCAACATCCCCGAATCCAACGAATGCTACGAAGCCGCCCTGGACCTGGCGGACGAAGGCTGCTCCATCATCTTCGCCGACAGCTTCGGCCATGAAAGCTTCATGCTGCAAGCCGCCAAGGAACTGCCCGAAGTGGAATTCTGCCACGCCACCGGCACCATGGCCCACACCGAAGGCCTGGCCAACTTCCATAACGCTTTCGCCGCGATCTATGAAGGCCGTTATCTGGCCGGTATCGCCGCCGGCATGAAGCTGAATGAGATCAAGGAAGCCGGCAACCTGAAGGGCGAAAAGCCCCTGATGGGCTATGTTGGCGCTTTCACCTATGCCGAAGTGGTTTCCGGCTACACCAGCTTCTATCTGGGCGCCAAGTCCGTTTGCCCCGATGTGACCATGAAGGTTCAGTTCACCGGTTCCTGGTACGATGAGAAGGAAGAAAAGGCTGCCGCCGAAGCGCTGATCGCCGCGGGCTGCGACCTGATCAGCCAGCACGCCGACTCCATGGGCGCTCCTACCGCCTGTGAAAATGCCGGCATCCCCGATGTGAGCTACAACGGCTCCACCATCGAATCCTGCCCCAACACCTTCATCGTGTCCTCCCGCATCAACTGGGCTCCCTACTTTGAATATATCGTGAACCAGAAGATCGCCGGCGAAGCCATCGCCACCGACTGGACCGGCACCATCGCCACCGGCTCTGTTGTTCTGACCGACGTGAACACCGCTGTGGCCGCCGAAGGCACCGTGGAAGCCATCGCCGAAGCCAAGGCCGCTTTTGAAGCCGGCGCCCTGAAGGTGTTCGACACCGCCACCGAAGGCTTCATCACCAAGGACGGCGCCGCCCTGACCAGCTACCTGGCCGACGTGGACACCGACGAAGCTTTCACCCCCGACACCGAAGTGGTGGCCGACGGCTACTTCCATGAATCCGAATTCCGGTCTGCTCCTTACTTCGATGTGCAGATCGACGGCATTGAACTGCTGAACGTGGCTTTCTAATCTCAATTGAAACCTGGCCGTTTCGGCCGCATACGACTGGACTGTCGCCCTCTCGGGGACGGCAGTCCGTCGCGTTTATTGATCTTTCATTTTCATTTTGGAATCATTCAGGAATTGCTTGGTACAGCGATAACAACCCGCACCCTATTCAGGTTTCTTGGAAGGGGGTGTGGGGGAACCATTCTTTGACTTTCAAAGAATGGTTCCCCCCACCGTCCCTGCAACACACAAAAGCTTCGGAGGTTTGCCCGTGGAAAAACAGCTTGCGCTGCAAATGCGCGGAATCACCAAGCGGTTCGGCGACGTGGTTGCCAACAATCACGTGGATCTGGACGTATATCAGGGCGAGATCCTGGCCGTGTTAGGGGAAAACGGCTGCGGAAAAACCACCCTGATGAACATGATTTCGGGAATTTATTTCCCGGATGAAGGCAAGATTTTTGTGGATGGGAATGAAGTGGTGATTCGCTCGCCCAAGGACGCGTTCCGGCACGGCATCGGCATGATTCATCAGCATTTTAAATTGGTGGATCTGTTTACCGCCGCGGAAAATATCGTGCTGGGCGTGGAGGAGGAGGGCCGCTACAACCTGAAGGACGCCAATGCCAAGGTGGCGCAGATCACGGAAAAGTACGGCTTTCATCTGGACCCCCAGAAAAAAATCTACGATATGTCCGTATCCGAAAAGCAGACGGTGGAAATTATCAAGGTGCTGTACCGCGGGGCGGATATTCTGATCCTGGATGAGCCCACCGCCGTACTGACCCCCCAGGAAATCGACCGGCTGTTTGACGTGCTGCGCCGCATGAAGGCGGACGGCAAGTCCATCATCATCATCACCCATAAACTGAACGAGGTGCTGGCGGTGAGCGACCGGGTGGCCATTCTGCGCCGGGGCGAGCATATTGCCACCGTGAACACGGCGGATACCAACGAAGCCCAGCTGACCGAAATGATGGTGGGCAAAAAGGTGAGCCTGAATATCGACCGCACCGAACCCAAGGACGCGGCCCCACGCCTGGTGGTGAAGGGGCTGAACCTGGATGATGCGGAAGGGCTGCATGTGCTCAAGGATATTTCCTTCACCGCCATGGGCGGCGAGATCCTGGGCATCGCGGGCATCGCGGGCAGCGGCCAGAGGGAGCTGCTGGAGTCCATTGCCGGATTGCAGCCGCTGAAAAGCGGGGAAATCATTTTCCATAACCCCAAAAAGGATAAGCCCGTCACCTTCTTCCATAAGAGCATGAAGCGGGTGAAGGAGCTGGGCGCGGAAGGCATGTTCCACGATCAGAACATGAAGCCCGTTTCCTTTGACGGCATGAGCACCAAGGCCGTTCGGAGATGGGTGGAAAGCGGCGAAGTGCTGTTCAAGGAGGATGAAATCATCAACCTGCGGGACAAAACGCCTCTGCAGATCCGGGAGCTGGGCGTGCGCCTTTCCTTCGTGCCGGAGGACCGGCTGGGCATGGGCCTGGTGGGCTCCATGGGCATTACGGACAATATGATGCTGCGGTCCTACCGCAAGGGCTCCGGCGTGCTGCTGGACCGGAAAAAGCCCCGGGCGCTGGCGGAAGAAATCATTCATGATCTGGAAGTGGTCACCCCCGGGGTAAACACGCCGGTGCGCCGTCTGTCTGGCGGCAACGTGCAGAAGGTGCTGGTGGGCCGTGAAATCGCTTTTACCCCCAAGGTGCTCATGGCGGCCTATCCCGTGCGCGGCCTGGACATCAATTCCTCCTATACCATTTACAATTTGCTCAATAAACAGAAGGAACACGGCGTGGCCGTGATTTTCGTGGGCGAGGATCTGGACGTGCTGCTGGAATTGTGCGACCGGATTATGGTCATCAATTCCGGCTCCATCACCGGCATTGTGGATGCCCGCAGCGCCACCAAGGAAGAAGTCGGCATGCTGATGACCAAAACGGATTATGCCCGGAAGGAGGAAGCTTAAATGAGCCAGCATCACGCGTCGGACGTACGGGAGCCGCTCGTTCATTTGAGCAAGCGCTCCGCCATTCATCCCGTTCGGGCCTGGATCATCCGCCTGGCGGCCATTGTGCTGGGCCTGCTGGTGTGCGGCCTGGTGGCTTTCCTGCTGATCGAAAAAATTCAGGAAAAGCCTGAAAAGATCCTGGACTTTTATAATGCTTTTCTCAAAGGCTCCTTTTCCACTTCCCGCAAGTTCTGGAAGTTTCTGAAGAATCTGGCTATTCTGCTGGGCATTTCCCTGGCGCTGACCCCCGCCTTCCGCATGCGCTTTTGGAACACCGGCGCGGAGGGGCAAACGCTGGTTGGCGTGCTGGGAGCCATTGCGGTGGATTTCCACTTCGGCGGCAAAATCCCCGAAGGGCTGCTGCTGGTGCTGATGCTGCTGGCGGCGCTGTGCTGCG
>JAUNMW010000032.1 GCA_030537395.1 Clostridia bacterium
ACAGAGTTCAGATAATATAGTGTTTGAAAAAAAACGCAATCCATTGCACAGACAAAATAATCTGTACTCTGCACTCTGTACTCTGTTCTCTTTTTCCGCTTATCAGGATTGATCAAAGAAAGGAGCGGGGGCAAATGATCCGTTTCGGCCCGGCGGGCAATTCCGATTCCTTTTATGTCCAGGGCTACAAAGCCAGCTGGCAGGCTCCCGCCTGGCTGCGAGGCATGGGACTGAACGCCTATGAATACTCCTTCGGGCGGGGCGTGCAGCTAAAGGAGGACATGGCGAAAAAAATCGCCGGGTTTGCTAAGGAAAACGATATTGCCGTCAGCGCCCACGCGCCGTATTTCATCAATTTAGCCAACCCGGACCCGGAAAAGCGGGAAGCCTCCTTCCGCTATATCACCGACAGCGCCCGGCTGGTCACCCATTTGGGCGGGGACCGGGTGGTGGTGCATGTTGGCGCGGTGATGAAGCTGGAGCGGGAGGAAGCGCTGAAAAATTGCCGGGAAGGCTTAAAGGAAGCTTATCTGCGGCTGGATGATCTGGGGCTTTCTCAGGTGCATCTGTGCCCCGAAACCATGGGGCGGCCCAGCCAAATCGGAGATTTGCGGGAAACGCTGGATTTCTGCCTGCTGGATGAACGCCTGATCCCCTGCATTGATTTTGCCCATCTGCACGCGCTGGAGCAAGGCGCGCTGAACACGGAGGAAGATTTTGCCGCCGTGCTGGACGCCATCGAAACAGCCCTGGAAACAGAACGCGCCCAAACGATGCACATACATTTTTCCACGATCGAATTCGGCCCGTCCGGCGAAAAGCGCCATCGCACCTTCGCGGAAGAAAAATACGGCCCTCGCTTTGAGCATCTGGCCCCGTTGCTGAAACATCGCGGCTACGCGCCCCGCATCATCTGCGAATGCCACGGCACCATGGCGGAGGACGCGAAAGCCATGATGGATATTTACAACGGGCTTGACGCGTGATTTTCCGGTCTTGCAAAGAGCAGCCCGCTAAAAACAGGAGAATCGTTCCATGACCATTCAGGAATATGCTTCTTACAATGAAAAAGAACTTCTGGCTTTATATGACAGCGTGGGGTGGATCAATTATACCCGCCGCCCCGACATGCTGAAAAGCGCTTTTGCCCATTCCCTGCTCGTTCTTGGAGCCTATGACGGCAGCCGCCTTATTGGCATCATCCGCTGCGTGGGCGACGGCCATTCCATCGTTTTTATTCAGGATCTGCTGGTGCATCCCGAGTACCAGCGGCAAGGGATCGGAAAAGCGCTGCTGAACGCTGTTTTGAACCGTTACGAAAACGTATACCAAATTCAGCTTTTAACCGATGACCGCCTGGAAACCGCGGCTTTTTACCAATCCTTGGGCTTCTCCCGTGCGGATACTATGGGCTGCGCGGCCTTCGTCAAGATGCGGTAATAAGAACCGGCTTTCATTGCAAAAGCCGGAAGTGCTCATTTCCGCATATCCCGATACACGATCGGGGCCAGCGCCACCCGATCGGCGGAGGTAAAATCGCCCTTGTATTGCTCGCTGATCTTTTCAATCTTCATACCTTTCTTGGGGCCGCTTTATCGGAAACGCCACAGGTATGCCGCTGTATAAAGCGGCAAAAAAGCCTATCTTCAGGCAGCCTGCTCATATTCCTTTCGCTCCTGTCGCGCTGACAGGAGTTTTTCCATTTGCGACGAACATAACAAGAGTAGGCTTGATGGAAAGCTCATGCTCGGACTATCATGGGTTTGATGGAAGAAACGAATGTATCGGGATTATTGGAGGATGCATGATGAACAAGCATATGTTTTTTGAAAATGCCTATTTTATTATTGGAACTTCTTATGCCGGGAAATCTACAATGGTTAAGGAATTGGCTAAAAAACATAGCGGTATTGCTTGTGAAGAAAACTATCATGATCATTTTTCCGGAGAACTTGACGCCAAGGAATTCCCCTGTCTGAGCTACACCAGGGATCTGAAAGACTGGCATGACTTTATCAGAAGGTCTCCGCAGGAATATAAAGCCTGGATTGACGGCGCAAAGAAAGAATGTGAAGTATTGGAGCTTAGGATGCTCCCTGAGATCTGCAATCTGGGAAAAAAGGTTTTTGTTGATACGAATATCTGTGTTGAAACTTTAAGAGAGATTGCGCCTTTGAATCATACGCTTGTTATGCTTGCCGATCCTGAAATCCCCCTGCACAGATTCTTTGATCGGCCGGACCCTGAAAAACAGTTTTTGTATAAGCTGATCATGGAGGAGCCGGATCCCGAAAAAGCAATGGAAAACTATCGGCAGGGATTAAAATTGATTTGTTCACAGGAATCGTATGATGAGCTGCATAATTCCGGTTTTCATGTAATTTACAGAGATGAGAATAGAACCATTGCGCAGACTGTAGCCTTAGCAGAGAAAGCATTTGGTTTGTAATAAGCGCTCGGGAAATCCCGGTTTCATGAGGAGACGGTCAATAAAGCAGATTACGGGCAAAGAAGATGACCGTCAAAGGAACCTATGAGGATACGGAGCATGTGAAGTTTAAAACGCTTCCGGCAGTCAAGGTAGCCAGCTGCGTGATCAAGGGAAGCTACGCTCAAATGGGGGAAGCGACTGCCGCTGTAGCCTCGTGGATCAATGAAAACGGATATCAGGTGAACGGCCCCATGTTCAACATTTACCACGTTAGCCCCAACGAGACTCAGAATTCGGATGAATATGTGACGGAGCTTTGTTTCCCGATCGAATAATGGAGGACTGGTCAGGCAGCACGAGGTCTCCTGGCGTCTTCTTAAGGAGGATGAGCATGGCATCAAGCAAAGAATACCTGAGCTTTATTCTGGAACAGCTGTCAGGGATCGACGGGATCACCTATAAGCAGATGATGGGAGAATATATCCTGTATTTGAACGGCAGGATCATCGGGGGCATTTATGATGATCGCTTCCTGGTCAAGCCGACCAAATCAGCCAGAGCGATGATGCCGGACGCTGACATGGAACTTCCGTATGAAGGCGCAAAAGAAATGTTGTTGGTTGACAATGTTGACAGCAGAGATTTCCTGACGCAGATGCTGACGGCAATGTATGACGAACTGCCTGCCCCAAAACCAAAGAAAAGGTGAAACGAAAAATGGCATCCTGCTGACTCACTGCGAGTTATCAGGATGCCATTTTGTATTCATACTGTTCGCGTTTTAAAATCGTAACAGATTTGGGATGGATTTTTCGTTCTGGCAAAGCTGAGCGGAGGGAGGCGTAGCAGCGCTACGTTGACCGAAGCGAAGCACAGCCAGAACGGAAAAGACGCCCAAAGATGGGTGAATGGTGATAAAGAACCCTTCTGAAAACTTCGATCAAGCCGACAGAACGTAGTGCAAACCCCAAGATAATCATATACGAAAAGAATATTGTAATCTCCTGTGATTGTCCTTAATCAGTATCCTTTGTTGACACTTGAACAATGGACGTGTTTTACAAGGGATTAAGCATCATTTTCAATTCATCGGGTCTGTATACGCCATCTGGTTTGCTATGCAAAGCGGTATGGCAATTTGAGCATACGGGAATCAAGTCTTTAATCGGGTCTACAACATAGTTCTCATGAATTTCACTCAAGGGGACAATATGGTGAACCTCAATCTTTCCTGCAAATTCCGGGCCATATACCTTACCAAAGTCGAAGCCACAGATCTGACAAGCTGTTCCGTAATGTGCAATACATCTTTTTCGGGCTTCCTTATTTCTCTCATATCGATCCATGTGTACAGTGATAACTGTACCCTCTGTCAGCATTTCTTCATCATCCAGCTTTGGAAACTCACGGATCTGATGTCCGTGGTCCATCTCCCATTGCTTGAGTTCTGTCTCAAAAAAGGGCAATTCATATTCAAAAATCTCATCCAACACATTTTGAGCTGCTTGTATGTCTGCACCGACAGTATATGTCCACTGTCTGATCGCGATGATCTCTTTGGCGTCATCCCAATCACCGGCATTGGCTGAACGGAATAAAGAAAGAGTTTTCTTCTTCTGCTGCTGATTCAGGCCGGTAGCACTCGCTGATAGCTGGAATACAAGGCTTGTCCCGTCATTGTATATCTCATATTGCATTAATTGACCGTTCTTCCAAACGCCTGCGTTCTGTTTGACAGTAGGAAGCAGCCTGCATATTGTTTCCGTGGTAAAACGAATACATTTAGCCCCCGAGCATTTACTGGCTTGGAAAATGATACCCTTTTCTTGCGCACATCTGCCTATGATCATATTGCCCAACAGTTGCTGCCGGACTTCAGCTTTCATATTCATGGCTATACTCCTAACGCTCCAGCGCAATTACAACCCCATAAGGTTCCTGAACAGAAAGGTTTCGCACGTGATCGAATACTACCCAGATATTCCGGTATGTACGTGGCTTGGGAATTCTGTTCTCTCCGTATCCGTCGGTGAAATAGATCATCAGAGCATCACGATAGTATCGATCATAATTGATATACTCGATTGCCGGGGAAAACGCCGTGCCGCCTCGTCCGGCAACTTTTTTCTGTATATCAGACGGCTTTGTGATACGATATACGCGCTGCACCTTCGAATCGCACTCCAGAATGGTGATCTCATGCTTGCGCTTGGCAAGAATGGCGAATATCTCATTGATGATTGAGCTGATCATCTCATCGTCAACTGATGCGGAGGTATCAATGGCAACGATGATTTTCAGCACCTTGTCATCCATGCTGCCAGACAGATCGAAACGCCCTGGCTGACGCCTGTTCAGTCGTGTTCTGGTTTTCCTCTTTTCAGCGGAAATGGTTCCGATATATCTTTTCAGAATCTGCTGCCAGGTTAGCTTTGGCGGGCGGTTCAATGCTTCCACCTGCGACATAAAGTGGCCGGGCATGAGTCCTCTAGCTTCATCGTTCATCATATCCACAGCGGCATTGATCAATTCGCGGACGGCTGCAGATGCATCTTCTTCTTCGCCATTTACCTGCCAGTCGTGGTCGGTCAGGCTGCCCGCGTTATTGGCTGTGATGATTGTTTGTTCCTGTTCTTCTTCGCTATCACTTGGCGAAGCATTGTCACTTGCATCGTGCTGTCCGCTGATTCCTGCCAGCATTCGCTGCGGCTGATTCTGTGGCTGCCCTTCTGGATTGCTTTTATCTTTGATCAAGTCATAATAATAACGGTAGTTCTCCGCATGAGCGATGGTTTTCAGGTCAAATATCTTCGCCAGCACGCCTGAAGTGATAGCGCCTTCAGGCTGGCGCATGAATTTGTAGCCTCGGCTTTTGATTTCGTCATTGATGCGATCATTGACGGCAGCATCTGCAGCAAGGTTGAATTTCATCATCAAATCAGGATCATCCTGGCCGAGTCTGACCATTTCCGGTGGATGATTCAGCAGAATATGATCGATCTCATGGCAAACGATATAGATAATTTCTTTCAGAGAGAACTCGCAAAACAAAAGGGGGTTGCTCTGAAATACGGGAGGAAATTCGTTCAGCAGGATGCCCGCGATCCCATCGGATGAAAAATCCGCACGAAAAGATAGGTTCATCAGGATGAACCCGTAATAGCTGTCACGCTCGGAGATCAGGAAAAGCTTGATCAGTTCCATCAGCTGATGGAAATTCGCGTCAATTTCTTCCAGAATCGGCTGCGCAACAGTTCCGCTTTTGATCGTGCGTATGTTATCCTTGATGCGGAGCAGGATCGCGCTGATGTCATTGTTCATGATTTACTGCCCTCGATAGCCGCGCGCGTGGCGTCTGACAGATCCAGCATCTCGATCAAATCATGCTCAAAAACGTCAAACAGCATCTCGATCAGGCTGTTTCCGTCCTCAGTTTTAGCAGACGAAAGATTCTGGGCAAACAGGAGGCGCGAGGAAGAATCCAGTTTCTGCACCAGAATAGAAAGCTGCTTCTTCGCTTTCTCAAAGCCCGTTTTGTCCAGCATCATGAATTCGATATTTTCTTTCAGATACCCCAGCATCAGATCGCAGGTCTGAATGCGCTTTCCTGCGGACATGCGATCCAACTGTTCGCCAAACTTTGTCAGATGCTCGTCATCGGCAAAAATCTCTTCCGGCATGAGTGCCCTGGTCTGGGCGACCAGGCTGGCAAAAAACATGGTGGAGACGCTGGAGCCCAGTTTGGCGGTGACCAGGCTCTTCATGTCTTTTTCCACGACCTTGGGATCGTTTTCCTTATCCGTAAAGAATACGCGCAGGAAAGGTTCACTGGAAAGCAGAGTATCTACCATATCCCAGCCGCGCGGCGAAGGCATCGGCTTTTCATCGTCATCCAATTCTTTGTCGCTGGCTGAGAGGCACTTCGGATTATCCTTAATAAAGCTCAGGATATCCGGCGAAATGCCAGCTTTCTTTCCGTAACTCAGCCACTCCCGCGTGTTGTCGCCCACTTTGATTTTGATAAAGCGGTCCAGCTGTGCCGGGTCCATCTCGTTGGTCGCGTAAACGCTGTTCTGGGTGCTGGGATTCATCGCGCCGACAAAGAAAACCCACCACGGGAATTGATAGCCGTTCACACTGCGGGTCAGCAGGATATTCATCAATTCCTTATAAACGGTGTTTTCAGTGCGATTGATCTCGTCGATGAAGATAATGACCGGCTTGACCGCCCCGCTGCGGAGTGCGTTGATCTTCTCCGCCGGAGTCAGCTCATTCTGAGCAAACCTGTTTTCGTCCCCAAGAAGCGCATCGCTATCCGCTGTAGTACCATGCGCCTGCTCGAAAAGCCGCCGTTCTTCGTTTTGGATGCGTTCCACGGCATAATAGGGCAGGAAGCGAAAACGAATCTGACCGG
Source organism: Clostridia bacterium (assembly GCA_030537395.1). Taxonomy (GTDB): domain Bacteria; phylum Bacillota; class Clostridia; order Christensenellales; family Aristaeellaceae; genus RUG563. Next base: position 6,846 of record JAUNMW010000032.1, read on the forward strand.
CTTCATCTTTGTACTGATACGGCAGGCCAGTGATTTCGCCTTCCTTCAGCGTTCCGCCTTCAATGGTGATGCACACGCCGCCAAGCTCCTCGGCAATGCTTTTGATCATGGCGGATTTGCCGATACCGTGCTTACCGGAGACCAGCGGCGTGATGGCCAGATTCTTCTTCTCCGTGACAAGGTTGGCCAGGATAGCTCGTTTCACCAGTCTCTTTGCTTCATTGATGCTGATCATAGCTTAACTCCTTTGATTCGCAGGAACACATCCAGTTGTTTGGACCGCAGTGCCTTATCCCTCCAGGGATTGACGCCTCTCGCCAGCACTGTTTCCGCGTCCAGCTCCGCATAGTGCTTCATGAAGAAACTTTCCGAAAATAACTGATGGAGCGCGATAGCCTTGTGATCCAAAATGTTAAAATACTTTTCCAAAAATTCTTCGCCGAACGGGATGCAGGCCAGCATAGCGCTCAGCTCCCAGTCCTTAAACAGCACAAAGTGAGCGACCACAAAATCTTCATTCACGATGCCCGATTCTTTGACATACTTCTTGAAGGCCGACTTGTAATCCTTCTCGGTTCGCATCCGCTGCAGATCGGAAGCGACCATTTTTTCAGGCGGCACCGGCGGAGGCACGGGAATACCGCCTGCGCTGGATGGCACAAGCTTGTCATGCGGCACCATCATCTGCTCCGGAACGGGCTTTTGTGTATGCTCCCCTGTCCTGGTTTCATGCCGCCAGTTTTCAATTTCCCGGATGAGCGCCTTGCAGGAAGCGATATATCCGGCGTCATAATCACCGGTATCCAGTTCCGCTCTCAGCAGATCGAGTTCTTCCGGCAGCAGGTCTTTGCCGTTGTTTGTTAAAATCGACAATACATCCATTGTGCGCCCTCCGAACGGTTTCAGTCGAAATACTTCTGCATTAAACTGTCAAATAGCAATTGAGCCTCCTCCAAAGCTTTCTGCACGACAACTTTTGATTTGTCGACCTGGGAGACGAAGGTGGCGAACGCCTCTTGTACTTTCATTGGCGGCAGGTTTATGGGCATCGCCTTCAAATATGAAACCGCTGCAATGTTTTGAATGCCGCTCCCTTTTGTTTCGAGATTTCCAATAGTCTGACGCATATAAACTAAGAAGCAAACAGGGAGAATCTTCTCATTCAGTGTTAATTTGCAAAGCGCTTGGTTAATAATTCCACGCTCACACCCTTCTGGCAACTGATACAGTTCGCCCATCGTCCCTGAACAACTCATCAGAATATCTCCTGCGACACATTCAAAACGCCTCAACTCATTGAATTTCTCAGCTGTTATGTAATATGTACCTATCGTTGCAGACTTTTGAATTGCATGTTTTTGTTCATACACTTTATACGTTGTTGCATCAGGATCAACAAAGAATTCTTTCTTGAGTGCACTTCCAAATGGGCCACGTACAATCGATGAACAAACATCTCCAAGTGTTACCTGCTCCCATCCCATCGGGTTGGTTTCAGGGTCCCCAAACATCTCGACAAATCGGGCTTTGATAAGGGTGTCGAGGGCGCGGAGCTGGCGCTGGCGGGATGCTATTATGCGCTCAACAGCTCTAATCCTTTGCACGATATCTTTCTGCTCGGCTATGGATCGCATAGGTATGAGCATTTTTCGCATATCAGCTTGTGTCAGTTTTTGTCGAGTTGCTCCGTTTACCAATCCAGATACATCATAGAACATCAGCGAATAACAAAGGTAGTCAACATCCAAACCCTTCTTTGGTCTTAGAACATGAGCATGATTGTTTACCCAGCATTTACCAGAAACACGGTAAGCGATAGGGCGCTCTTTAGACCCAAAGTTACCTCCATCCTCTGCTAATAGCACCAATTCATCGTCAAAAATGTATTCTGCTACATGATCTTGTATCCCATTAGCACCATAATAAGGATAAGGACCACACTTTCTATCAGAAGCTGTTATTGGTACTCGCATAGAATCAAGGATTTCACAGCATTCTTCAACAGTCCAGTAATCCATCCCCTCACCCCCACAAATCCGAATTTATCTTACATCACCGGCTTATGCAGCCCGTTGATTAACTGTTTCACATAGCCGAACTTCGCCGCGCCAAACAGGCCCATGATATCCATATCGCAGAAAGGGCTGACCTTGAGCAGATCGGCGGCGGTAATATCGCCGTTGGTGCGGGCGTAATCGATGATCTGCTGCATAAAGGTCATCTGCGCTTCGTCCAGCACACCGCTGTTCAGGAAGGAGCCAAACTTGGTCTGGATTGCGGAATCGTTGATACCGGTCTGCATCCGCAGGAAGGGCAGCAGCGGCATGCTGCCCGACCAGGCGTTATAATCCGTCAGCGTCCCCAACTGCACGGTAAACACATCGCTGAGGCCATTCTTTTCGTCGTCCGTCAGCTCATCCAGGTTCCGCAGCTTAGCCAGGGCAGGGCTGTCGTGGTCGATGTATTCCTGGGCTTTTTCCGCATAGCTCTTTTGATGCACAAATGGGTCGGAATCATCAGAGCCGGGGTCCACGATCCAATCCGCGGTATCGATGATGTAATAGCTTTGTTTATCCGGAATATAGGCCATCAGGTCACGAAGATCTTTCCTGACCTGTTCAGCCCGTTCCAAGGAGAAGGCATCCAACAGATAATCCCCGTGCATCATCGATGTAATCAGCTTTTCTTTTTTAACAATATCCGGGATCGTTTTCAGCTTCAGGAGCGCTTCCATTCGATCGGTGAGCTCTTTGTCAATGCCTGAGAAGCCACGGCGAATCTTGCGTGGATCTTTGCCCTGCATAATCCGTTCTGTGTATTCAGCCTCGATGGCATAGATAATCATATCAAAGCTCTTCACCTTGGCAGGGGCGGAAATCGGCGGCAGCAAGGGCAGAATATGTTCGTCGATTTCTTCAATCCGATCATCCGTCAGGCCAAGCCAGTTTTCAGCTGTGCGGTACTTGCTGACATAGGCCATGTTGTACTGAACTTCCACGCTGTCGTTGCAAAGCAGCTGCATGGTATCGATGAAATAGGCTTGCAGCTCATCCTTGTATTTCTTCTCGAAAGCGGACGGCGCTGCCATCTCCTGTAGCTGCCGGAGGATTTGCAGTTTATAGCGGTTCATCAACACGCTCTGCGGCCTGACGGCATAGATTTTCTTGTCAGCGCTGCTTTCCACAGTCGACCAGGTATTGCCGGTGGAGAAGTAGCGGAAGTTATCAAAGTAATCGAAAATCAGGAAACCCTGCTTGTCCATACCTGGGCCGAACACATCGGCGCTCAGGCGGGTACCGCGGCCAATCATCTGCAGGAACTTGATCTTGCTGCCGACGGATTTGAAGAATACCAGGTTCAGCACATCCGGCACGTCGATACCCGTGTCCATCATATCCACGCTGACGGCGATCTGCGGCAGATTATCACGCTCGCCAAAGGTATCAATCATGGAAAGGCTGCCTTCCACCTGGCTGTCGATCAGCTTACAGAAATCCGGGCCCAGATGGGCGTACAGCTTTTGGAAGCGCAGCACGATCTGCACGGCTTCCACATGGCTGGCAGCGAAGATGATCGTTTTGCCGATCTTGTCTCCCGCGTTGATCTTGAGGCCGTTCTTCATCAGGTCGTTCAACATGGCGTCGATGGTGCCCAGGTTGATGACACGCCTGCCGATCTGGTGGGCTTCGATCTCAGCTCCGGTAAAGTCTCTCTCGTCATCGTCGTCTGTGAGAAACGCGTCCTCAAAGCTGGCCTTTTCCTCATCGGTCAAATCGTTGTAGGTAATGCCCCGGCGCATTTTATCGGTGGTCTTGTCCAGCACAGAGAAGCCCACCAGATACTTGTCCGCAATGGCGGCCTCCAGCTCGTAGGCATAATCTGGCTGGCCGTTGGGAAGCTGGAACACTTGATAGGTGCTCCGGTTTTCCTCGTTGCGCGGAGTTGCCGTCAGGCCAATGAGCAAGGCGTCAAAATAGTGGAACAGCGCGCCGTATTTATTAAACACGCTGCGGTGCGCTTCATCAATGATGATCAGATCAAACCGCCCAATGCCAAACTCCCGCGTATCATCATCGATCAGGTTGATCATCGTCTGATAGGTGGAAAAGATGATGCGGGCATTGGGGTCCCGGTTCATGCTGGAGCCGGAATAGATGCTGGTGGTCACGTTGGGCAGCAGCTTATTGAAGTTCTTATGCGCCTGGCGAACAAGGCTGGTGCGGTCAGCCAGGAAAAGGATATTCTTCGCCCAGTTGGCCTTCATCAGCACATCGCTGAGGGCGATGGAAACGCGGGTTTTGCCCGTGCCGGTTGCCATGACGATCAGGCTGCTGCGCCGCATGCTCATGAAAGCATTGCAGCAGGCGGTGATGGCTTCTTTCTGATAATAGCGTCCCGTGATGTTATCATCGATCTGAGGCGCGGAAATATCCTGCCGGATCGTAGCGCGCAGCTTCAGAAGCTCCAACTCCTCGATGGAATGGAACTGAAACACCCGGCGGGGCTGATAACCCAATTGATCGATCACAAAGATATAATAGCCGTTGGTGTAATAGGCGATGGGCTTGTAACCGTATTTCTGATTAAGCTGGTTTGCCTTGTCGATGACCTTCATGCGGCCCTCGACGGGGCTTTTGCAGGTAGCGGTATATTCCACGATGGCCAGCGGCTTCCCGTCCTTGCCATACATGACGTAATCAACATCATCCCCGGAATCCAAATGGATCATGCAGCCCACAGCGCCGGGCAGGGATTGATGCGGTACGGAAACGATGGGCCATCCCGCCTCCCGCAGGGAGGCTTTCAGATACAACTCGCGGTTTTCACTTTCGTCGCGGCCATGCTTCACATCAAAGTGTGTATACCGCATCCTGGGGCCGTATTTGGCAACGATCTCCGGCGCGACAACGACTTTTTCTTTCGCGGCCTCCGCCGCCTTCGCAGGCGCTGCCGGGGCAGGTGCAGGCGCGGCTGGCTGCGTCCCGGGCTTCACAAACTCCGGATAATCGGCTTCCAGTCCCAGCAAAATACATGTTTCTCCCACAAGGAAATGCAGCTGTTCCAGTACGTTGACTGCTTCATCAACAGTCAAAGTGCCGTCATGCGCCGCCACGTTGCCCATCTTCCGGATGATGTGGATGGTGTTGAGGATCGTTTGATCCTGAATGTACTCCACAAACGCCTGATCCGTGACCATTTCAAAGATGGTCATGCTGTAAGCGGGTGTGCCGATGCAGGAGGAGTAGATCAGCTTGACGATAAACTCCATGGCTTTCCGGGAGGAAATGGCGCTGCTGGTTGGGAAAAGGGTCGCCAGCGCCTCTGCCTCCTGGCAGTGCTGATACAGAACCGTCAAATCCCGATGGGATTGTAAATAATCGAAATTCATCTTTGGTCCTCCTGCCTGTGCTTTGAACGTCATATCGGATCAGAAGCTATGCTTGAGCGTAAACACCGTTTTCCCGTTGTCCGTCTTGCTGCTCAGTTCCATAATATCTTCCTGATTCAGCATCAATCCCGTGGGGTTTCTGCCGATCAGGATATACTGGTTTTTCCCGTCCGTGGCGATATACCAGCGCATGTCATCATCCAGCAGAATATCCGCGTTGTCGATGATAATCAGCTTGCCCTTTGATTTTTTAATTGCGGATTTATAGCTCGTTTTCTTGTCAAGGTAGTTATAGCATTTGATCGCCTTGTTCTCCGCTGCCAGCTCCTGCAGGAAGGAGAAAACAGCCGATTTTCCCGTGCCGGAATCGCCAACGATGAAGGTAACATTGGCTTCCAGGATAAAATCAACCTCATAGGATGTATGCGTCGTTTGAATGTGCTTCACCACAACCGGTTTAATCCTCATGCGTTCCACCACTCCTTCAATGCTTCGTAGGAGTCGATTTCCCGTTTTCCCTTTTTCTCATACACCATCACTTTATCCATATCAAAGGATATCAGCGGATAATCGCAGTAGATGTTCCCTTCGGGAAGAGAATAAATCACGTCCAGCGCGTTATCGCCGCACTCCCGGATATCAAAAACCTTGTCCGGGTTATACAGCACGTTCAGCGCCGTTTTGCAGCCGGTGGAGAGCTTGTCAATATTCAAAGTCATCCCATCAAACCGGGAGCTGATGGAAAACGGGCTCAGCATATCGGAATGATCGATCTGTCGGATGATCTCCTTGGCCCTGTCATCCAGCATCGTCACCGTGGTTTGGTTAAAATATATATCGTTCATCACAACCAATTCCATGGTTTTTGATGAAGGCTTTTTCTTAAAAACCGTGATCATTTACAGTCCCACCCCTTCAAACGCCGCTTTCAATGCAGAGCGATCCACCAATAGTTTTGCCTTTTCCCCTGCGGTTATTCGATGGCTGTCCAGGCCGCACAGATCGTCACTTTGCCGCTTTGCCCATTCGCAGCAGGTGTTGATAAAGCAATCGCCGACCTGTGACTTGTCGGTTTCAAAGCCGGTATTGCGGGTGATTTCAAACAGCAGCTTCGCGGCGATCTGTTCGGAGTTCTTGCTTTCATAGTCTGCAAATGCTTCCTTGAAGGTTTGCAGCCCTGCGGCGTCCGCGCCAGAAGCATATTGATGGAGGAATACGGTTCTTGCCCGCAGCACGTTCTGCCGCTTTTCCTTCAATTCATCCTCCTCAGCAAACACCCATTGCTCCAGCAGGTCAAAAGACAAAAGGGCAAATTCAAAGGAATGCACTTTGATGACATGAATGTTCTCTTTCCCGTCAATTATCTCCTTCAAGCGCCGGGTTTCTCTCAGCACGTCCGGATTATCCACGGCAGTATCCATGACGATGTAGTACACATTCCCGTCAGCAGCGATCTTGCTCGCGGCCTTCCTCAAGCCTGTGTTGCTGCCTTTGGTCTCCACTGTCACATCCGGGTGGAGTTCCCGAAAAAGAGTGCTCCAGAATTGATACCCGGATTTGCTGTCCTCACACCATAAGAATTTGCTCATGTGATGTGGTTCTCCTTTATTGTTTTGCTTGTTTCTTTCAATTAAGACAAAACAGATGGTCAGGTATCTCGATAAATATGGTGGTGATCTTCTCCTGCATGAGATGGCTCCTTTAAGCGCATTCCTGCGTCCGTATAACTATTTACGGCTCTAAAGCCGTATATAATTGATTCATATCGTAATAAGTCATATGTGTATTAATATCTTCAGCATATAGACAGTATCTTTCATTATCAGGGTGAACGCAAAACAACTTTGTCTTTTCCGCCATAATACTCTGAATTGTTCGCACTATAATTGGATCAATTTTGTAGCCAATAAATACGCAAAGAATATCCTCAGGCTTAAACGTAAAGAATTTACTACAATCACTACATTTTTTCAGAGAAACTGTTTGCCTGATAATGCGCCATTCTTTTTCGGAAGCCCAGTCCTTGGATTTCTTTAGTAAATCATCAGGAAGAGACAGCCCGACATCCCAACTGATGCTTTCTTGCTTGGTGACATATTGAACTTTTTTAGCATCATCAAATGTTGTATGCGTTCGGAAACCAATACAGATACCGGTATAGTTTCCTGCATAATAAGCCCATAGCGACGGAATTAAACCATCAGTGCTAAGAGCCAGTATCTGCCATTTTTTCCTCAGCTCTTCTCGCGTATTTTCATCAATACACAGAAGCTTAGAATTCAACCCTTCAAGAGGGTCATTTAGCTCCTGATATGTAGGCATATAAATCCTGTTATTCTGCAGGATATCACATGCCCGTGACAAATCATTTATACTTGAAATAGCCTTATACTTGAATAGGATTTTTGGCATCGAATCATAGGATTCTCTTTGTACTTCTAATTCATGCTCCTGCCGTTCTATCTCATACTCAACATCAAACTGCAAAGCTGTCACCCCTATCCGAAGTATTTCTGCATCAAGCTATCAAACAGTATCTGTGCTTCATCCAGCGCTTTTTGTACGACAACTTTTGATTTGTCGACCTGGGAGGCAAAGCCTACGAATACTCTTTGCAAAGCTATTGGGGGCATAATCACTGGCATTTCCTTAAACTCGCCCATGTTCAATCCCTGTAAAGCGATTCCTTTTGTTATGCCCTTCAACCAACTCTTAATTGCATCTTGTGCGAAAAGCTCTTGAAGGAACCGTTGCAGGACTTTGTTCGAATCAGTGACAAGGGGTACGATGTTTCTGCCAACGTTACAGCCTTCAAATTCGTCTGTGGTTTGAAAAGTCTCTCCAACAGAGCCACGTACAGTAATTAGAAGCTCATTTCCCTTTAGCAATGTTCTCTTGTATTGCGCAGAAATCAACGGATCTGTTTTTTTCAATTCTTCCCTTTTTGGCACATGACCACCTGCGATGTCTATCGGCCTGAAAACAGGTGTACCATTATCAAATTCATCACCAGTTTGAACAATCCCATATGTTACTGTCCTGCCTGCTTCCAAGGATTCAAGTAGTGTGATTTGTTGCCAGCCGCGATCGTTGATGACCGGATCCCCAAACATCTCGACAAATCGGGCTTTGATAAGGGTGTCAATGGCGCAGAGCTGGCGCTGTCTCTGCTCAATGACTGTTTGACACAACAGGAGCTGTTGGACAATTCTTTTCTGTTCCGCAATTCCCGTGTGAATTGTGAGATCGAAGCATCCCAAGTCGTTTTTCTTAATGTTTGGCATGCACGCGCCAGTACGAATGCCCATTAAGCGCGCTTGCTGGCTCTTTAATGCAAAATAAAGGTACTGCACATCAACGCTTAGATCATAAAGATAGTAACAGTGAGCACCACACCAGAAAGGTTCCGTCATCAGATTAACATAGCCACATGAATTTCCACCTTCACTAATTGTGATGGTATTTCCAGGGGCGTTGCAAGCGGTCCATCTACCAGATGGTTGTATTCCACCGTTAAGGTATGGATAAACACCGTCTTCTATCAGGTTTTCCCCATTGATTTGCTCGCCTTTGGAAAAGGATGCTATATCTTTAAGCTGAACTCTTGCGTTCATCCCCATCACCCCCACAAATCCGAATTTGTCGGTTTTCTTTCTCCCTTATTCTCCCAGCAGTTTCCGGAGCGCTTTCGTTTCCTCTTCGATCTGGGCGTTTAGCCTGTCCAGCTCGTCCAGAATCTCGCTGGTTGGAGGGTACTCCACCGCCACATAATCAGTCTTCTTATACTTGTTGATGGAGAGATCGTAGTCGTTGTCGACGATTTCCTGCTTCGGCACAAAGAAGCTCTGTTCGGTACGCTCTCGGCCTTCCTCGGCAGCCAAGTCATGGAACCGCGCAATGATGTCGGGGATATCGTTGGCGTCAATGGGGCTGCGCTTATCATCCAGGCTGAAGCCGTCAGCCTTCATATCGTAGAACCACACCTTATCCGTGCCGCCATGGCTAGTCTTGGTGAAGATCAGGATGGCCGTGGAAACGCCGGCGTAGGGCTTGAACACGCCGGAAGGCATGGAAATGACCGCCTCCAGACGGTTGAATTCCACCAGTTCCTGACGAAGAGCCTTGTGCGCCTTAGAGGAACCGAACAGCACGCCGTCTGGAACGATGGACGCGCAGCGGCCGCCCACCTTCAGCGCCTTCAGGAACAGTGCCAGGAACAGCAGCTCCGTCTTTTTGGTTGGCGCAATCGCCAGCAGGTCCTTGGAGATGGTCTCCTTGTCCAGGCTGCCGGTGAAGGGAGGATTGGCCATGATGAGAGAGTATTCCTCACGGTGGGTATTATCCTCAGAAAGGGAATCCATCCAGGTGATATTGGGAGCCTCCACACCGTGCAGCATCATGTTCATCGCGCCGATGCGCAGCATGGTCTGGTCGGTGTCAAAGCCGGTAAACATGGTAGTAGTGTAGTGCTGCTTAGCGGCCTTCTGCATCAGCTCCTTGGCATAGTGCTCGGAAATGTACTGAGCAGCGGCGCAGATAAATCCGGCTGAGCCCATGGCCGGATCGCAAATAGTGTCCTCCAGCGTGGGCTTCATCAGTTCCACCATCATTTTGATGATGTGGCGCGGCGTGCGGAACTGGCCGTTGGTGCCACTCTGCGCGATCTGGGAGAGCAGGTATTCATACACGTCGCCCATGATGTCCTTGTTGTTCAAATCCAGGCTGTCCAGCGCGTCGACCACCTTCACCAGTACGCGGGCGGTGGGCACGAGGAACAGGGCGTCCTTCATATAGCGGGCAAAGGCCGTGTCCTTCCCGGCGTTCAGGTCATTCTTGATGAAGGGGAACACCTTCTCCGTCATGTTGCTGAACATGGCGTCGGCGTCATAGTGACGGAAATTGCTCCAGCGGCAGTTCTGGTGATCCTTGTCGAAGATCGGATCGACTACAGGCATATCAAACGCGGCAGCGTTGGCTTCCTTGCGAAGCTCGTTGTCGTCCAGTATTTTGATGAACATCAGATAAGTAATCTGCTCGATGACCGTCAGTGGATTGGTCATGCCGGAAGACCAGAAAATATCCCAAATGCCGTCGATCTTGTTTCTCAGTTCGCCTGTAATCATCGTGTTTCTCCTTTTCGTTTCATTCGTCTTATTGTGTCTATTACACAGATAAATCAACTGTGACCCAGCTTACTTTTCAGGAATTGCCTCGCAAACATCACCGATATCGCAGTCAAGGGCTGTGCATATTTTGAGGATCACGTCCATGCTGATCGTCTCGCCCCGGCTCATTTTGGCAACGGATGACTGACTGACTCCGGCAACTGTCGCCAGGTCCTTCTTTTTCAAATCCTTGTCAATCAGCAGCTTCCAAAGTCGCTTATAACTGATTTCTTTCATAATATCCTCTCATTCATTCAGATGCGATTATCAAAACCATTATACATGAAAACGTGAAGAACCGCAACCATCAATTGCGCAGATGCGCAATTTTGATATCTATATACGCAAAAACCGTGGAAGCATGTCTCACGGTTTTCGTGCTTGACAATTTTATTCGTTTTTTCTGGTCCGTCACAAGCTTCTTGCGGCGCGGTTCCATGCAAGGCCACGTTGTTATTATCCGTTCCATCAGGGCATCGCAGGTTATTGCAAGAGGAAGGTCTGCCGCAGCAATTCATCCGTCACGGGCACCTTGCTGCGCAGCTCCAGGGTCATATCCGTATCGCCCTCGTTCTTGGCGACCAGTTCATAGGTGGTGCCCTCATGATCCACCAAGTCCAGGTAGGCCAAATGCAGCACCCGGCCCTTATACAGCCCGCCGTTCTTTTTCTTTTCGGCTTTCTCCATGATCTTTCGGACGGGCTCTTCCAGTACGCACCGGTTCAGGATCACTGCAAAGGCGCTCAGGCGTTCCACCACCTGATCCGATGAAAGGGGAGCAACCAATTCCGGGAAATCCTCCGCCAGCGGGTTATAGATCATTTCGCCGGAACCATCATCCAAATAAGGGCCGCTGGATGTGGCCTTTTTCAGCACGGTCAGGGGATCGTATGCCTCCCCGTCCTCCCGGGTGAGGTAATACCGCTTCCAAATGGAGGGCAGCTTGGAAGCAATTTTCAGGGTGATGGTGAACGTTTTGCCGCCCAACTGGTAATACAGCTCTGTAACCGCGGGCTTGGCAAAACTCTTGGGGGCTCCTTTGCTCATCACGAAGGGTTCGATGGCGGCGGGGATTTGAGCGCTGTCCGGATAGGACACAGCGTTCTCCGAAAGATTGGCAGCAACAGATGAAGCAACCCCTGGCGCATCATTTTTCGTGTTTTTCTTATCGCCCGTGATCGGTTCGCCATCCAGATTATAGAACTTTACCTTTTTGAACCCCCATTTTCTCGCCGATTCATACTGATCTTCCGCAATGAAAACAGTTTTCAAAAATTCCTTGTCCTTGAAAGCTTTCTGGTCATAAGTGCTTATTTCACCCCGGATAACGATTTTTTCCAGGTTTGGAGGCAACATTGTGGCTGAAATCTTTTTCACTGCGGAAGGAATGGTGATTTCTTTTATACTTGTGCAGTTTTGAAACGCACATGCCCCGATTGTTTTTACGCTATCCGGTATAACGACACGCTCCAGATTTTCGCATTCATAGAACGCGTATTTTCCAATTTTTTTAACTCCGTCAGAGAGAATGACTTCTTTTAATTGCTGGCAGTAAAAAAACGCTTGATCGCCTATCTCGGAAGAGCCTTGGATTTCAACGCGCTTTAATGATTTACAGCGTCCAAAACAACAATCGTTGATTTTAGCAACACCTTTCGGGATAACCAGATTTTCAATTTCTTTTCCGTCGATGAGCAATTCAGTATCCGTACTCACGGGATAGCCATCAAACGTTATGCCTAACCACGCCTCCAGGGAAGCGATAAGAACAGTTTCAAAATCGCACTTTCCAAATGCGTCATACTCGATGAGCTTTAACGTTGTTGGAAGCGTCAGGCTTGCATACGTCCCGTGGGAAAAAGCGTTTTCTTTAATATCTGTAACTCCCTCCGGAATCACAATATCCGGCCCGCTGCCATTGTATTGAATTAAAGCGCCATTTTCGATTTCAAATTCCATTGTGTTTTCCTCCTTGCAGTTGCTCAGGAACCCTTTTTCATTTTGCTTCAAGCTCAGTTTAGTTGGCTCACATCGTTTGTCCCGCAGAGCGTACAGCATTTCATTCCGCGGCGTTTCAACGTATGCATCCGCCTCCTCTTGCCCATTGTTTTTCTGATTTTTCATATGGCAAGCGTGAGTTATTATCAAGTTCAATTCTCCAATAAATATTATATAAAAAATGGTCATATATGTCCACTCTTTTTTTGATATTCACTCTTCTCTGTTTTTCTTTAGAAAAGTGAGACGCCCCACTTAATATATTCTCTCGATAGTTCGCGCAGATAGCGTATCTATTCTTTTTCGGGTCAGATATTCACTATAGTATATCGGCTTGTCTTGGGGGGTTGTACCAAACCTTCAGTCACATGCTTTAGCATTGCAATTTCTTCAAGCTGCCTATTTATATCAGTGCAAAATAATGATAAATGGCCTCATCACATTACTAAACGAATTGAAATTTGTTCTTAACACTTTATTGACAAAACGACGTATCCCATATAAAATATCTTTGTAGTCGTGATCGATCAAGCGTAACAGATGCTGGTTAGCTTGAATTACATTCATCACGGCTGTTCATGAGAAGGCCAAAGGGCACTCATTATTGAACACAAGATCGCCATCGGATGCCCTGCATAGATGCAGGGTAAAATTCGGAACAGCATCCGAGCATCCGGAATAACAGTCATGATCGACTGATGCGATGATTCTACGTTATTCTTTTTAGAATGCGTCGCAAAGGAGGTCATGACTGTTTTTTATTTGCTGATTTGAAAATCAATTTCACAAAGGAACGCAGAAAAGAAAGAAATGTGAGGTAAAAATCAATGAACAAGAAAATGCCATTATCAGAACTGTATGCCAAACGTGACAGGAATAACGCGTATGTGGCAAAACTCACCCAGCGTCAACATGCCTTGGAAGATAGAATCAAAGCCGACGAAAAGCTGCTTGCTTCCTACTCGCGGCAACAGAGAACCCACCGCTTGTGCACGCGAGCTGGGATGCTGGAGAGCTTTCTACGGGATCCGGAAGCACTATCAAACGATCAAGTCATGGCCCTGTTAAGGATCGCTTTTGAACAAGAACCCGTCAAAGAAGCATTGGAAAAGATGCTGCAAGAAGCCTATTCGGGCAAGTCTCCAGGAACAACCGAAGCATGAGGCGCAATTATACACCGTTTCGGTGAAATTACGCTCTCCGAGGGTATTTGCAGTTCAGCTTTGTCGCTGAACTCGCAAATAGATGAAGCCTGTTTCTGGCCTGAACAGCCAGAATAGACTTCATCAACAAGGGCCTTGGCCCTTGCGCCGCTTCGCGGCTATCCCTTTTGAGAGGAACGACGGATGCAAAGCACCGACCAGGGTCAGGGCGAAACAGGGAGGCGATACAATGCCCTGCCCCCATTTTCAAGTTTCGCTGGTAAAGCGCTCCGCAAAGAAGTCTGCTGTGGCTGGAGCTGCTTACCAAAGCGGAACCGACATATATTCAGATTACGAGCAAAAATGGAAAAAGTATCATACCAAACCGGGAATCATCCACACGGAAATCCTGCTGCCGAAAAACGCGCCGGAAGCTTACCGGGATCGTAGCACATTATGGAATGCCGCAGAAAAGACGGAAACGCAGTGGAACGCCCAGCTTGCGAGGCGTATCATAATGGCATTGCCGGTGGAAGTACCTGCCGATCAATACCCAGAAATGGTGCGGGAATATTGCCAGAAGTATTTTGTGGATGAAGGCATGTGCTGTGACTTCGCCATTCACGACGAAGGAAAAGAACCGCGCAATCCGCATGTGCATATTCTCCTGACGCTCCGTTCTCTGGACGAGCACGGTAAATGGATGCCCAAGTGCCGAAAGATTTATGAATTGGACGGAAACGGAAACCGGATGCAGCTTCCTTCCGGCGAATGGGCCAGCCACAGGGAGAACGTGAATGATTGGAACAATCCCCGCAACTGCGAATTCTGGCGGCATGGATGGGAAACGATTCAGAATGAATACTTGGAACGAAACAAGCGCCCGGAGCGTGTGGATCTCCGATCCTACAAACGGCAAGCCAAACAACAAATCCCCACGGTTCACATGGGCCGCGCGGCCTGCGCCATGGAAGCGCGGGGAGAAAAAAGCTACCTGGGTGATCTAAACCGGGATATCAAAGAAACTAACAAACTGTTGACCAATCTGCGAAAAGGTTTCCGTCATCTTCAGGCATGGGTCATGCAGAAGATTGAAGAATCCAAAGCTCACCGGGAAGAAAGGCGAATCGAAAAGCATCCTCCGCTGTACGATTATCTCTATTCCTGGGTATTGATCCAAAACGAAAAACGGCAGCATTGGCGAAATCACACCGTCGTTTTGAAACGAATGGCCAGCGATATGCTTCATGTTTCCGAGGCGATTGATTTTCTGAAAGCACAGAAAATCTTTACCGTAGAGGATATGAAAGCAAGGCTGGATGAATTGGAAAACAAAGCTGGCAGCATTGACGCAGAATTGAAGAAGGCGAACAAGCGCCTGAAAAACATTTCCGGAATCACCGAAGCAGCCGATACGATGCGCCAGCTTCAATCCACTCATGACCAGTACACCTACATTTATTTCAAAGGCAAAAAGCAAGCTTTCTATGAACAGCACCAGGAGGAGTTAAAGAAATACTGGAAAGCATCTTCCTATCTGATGAAAGTATATGGCAGTGTACAAGTGGATGCTGTTGCCCTAAAGGAAGAAAGTGTTCGGCTGATTTCACACCGGGCAAATCTCCAGCAGAGAGCAGAGGATATGAAGCCACTCCTTGCCCAACTTCGGAACGTGAAGCGCTGCGTGGATATAGCTATGCAGGATGAAGAACCGGAATATCCGTCCATTATGGAAAGGCTTGAAAGAGAATCCCAGGAGCAGCTTACCCAGCAGCAACAAGAAGAGCAAAAACACCCCCACGATAAGAAGAATCCACATTTATAAGATTGAAAGGAAACAAAAATGTTGAAAGATTATGATTATGAATCCGGCAATTCCTATGATCCTGTTGATTACGTCTGGGAAGATTCATGCGGCAATGGACCGCCTTTTCTTGATATGGAAAGCAATCAGCGCGAATACAATCCTTTTTCAGCTTCCGTCAAGAAGAAAATCGGAAATACCATTTACACGGTGAACGTTTCCTGTCAAGGAAAAGAACCAATCCTTGATAAAATAAAACGACTTCTTTGGGATGATTCTTTGTCCTCTAAGCCGCCAAAAGAGGGAGAAGCATAATGACTTTTTCACCCGATCATGATATAATAGTCTCAAGCACTACGGTACTGTCGGCTGATCCAACAAAGGAGGATATAAACATGGATCAGCAACGGATTACCGCCCTCTATTGTCGCCTTTCCAATGAAGATGATCTGGAAGGCGAGAGCAATTCCATCTCCAACCAAGAGTTACTATGTAAAGGGTGGTTTCACCCACCTAATACATATGACTGCGGC
>JAUNMW010000291.1 GCA_030537395.1 Clostridia bacterium
GTGGCTCCGAACGGATTCGAACCATTGACACTTCGGGTATGAACCGAATGCTCTAGCCAACTGAGCTACGGAGCCAAATGGTTGCGGGGGAGGGACTTGAACCCTCGACCTCCGGGTTATGAGCCCGACGAGCTACCGAACTGCTCTACCCCGCGTCATATCGCCTTTCTTGGGCGCAGATGGTATTGTACAACAGCGCGGCGTTTTTGTCAATACCTTTTTTGAAATTTCCATTCCTTCTTCTGGGCAGATTTCAAAAGATTTCAAAAGCAGCGCTTCCCCGGCTCTCGAAGAACAAAGGTGATCGTGTCTGTTCCGCCCCCGTTTCTTTTCTCCGCTGCATATTCGTCTGCATTCATTTATAATTTTGCATATATAATTTTACCAGATCGTATAAACTTTGAAAAAACGAAAATTTTTATTGCATGTTTATAAGTTTAATTGTATAATATAACCGCATTTAATCCACGGAAAGCACGGATCGGATGCCGCCAAATCACAGTTTCTTTCTGCCGCGTTCTTGAACCGATGCGTGCCGAGGAACGAACACCCTGTCAGGAGGATATTCCATGAATCTAAAAGGAAAGCATTTTTTGAAGCTGCTGGATTTTACGCCGGAGGAAATTTCCGGACTGCTGGACCTGGCCGCGGAGCTGAAGCAAAAGAAAAAGGCGGGGATCCCCCATCGCCTGTGCGAGGGCAAGAACGTGGCCCTGATTTTTGAAAAGACCAGCACCCGCACCCGCTGCGCCTTCGAGGTAGCGGCGGCGGATCTGGGCATGCACCCCACCTACCTGGACCCCGTCGGCAGCCAGATTGGCAAAAAGGAAAGCATTGCCGACACTGCCCGGGTGCTGGGCCGGATGTACGACGGCATCGAGTACCGGGGGTATGGTCAGAAAATCGTGGACGCGCTGGCCAAGTATGCGGGCGTGCCCGTTTGGAACGGCCTGACCAATGAATTCCATCCCACCCAGATTTTGGCCGACTTCCTCACCATCCGGGAGCATTTCGGGAGCTTGAAGGGTAAAAAGCTGGTATACATGGGCGACGCCCGCTACAACATGGGCAATTCCTTGATGGTTGGCTGCGCTAAGATGGGGCTCCACTTCGTGGCCTGCGCGCCGGAAGCCTATTTCCCCGATCCGCAATTGGTGCTACAATGCAAAAACATAGCCCTGAAAACGGGGGCCGCGTTGGAATTTATCACCGATCCCCAGCAGGCCGTACAGGGCGCGGATGTGATTTACACGGACGTGTGGGTATCCATGGGCGAGCCGGATGAAGTATGGGCCCAACGCATTCATGATTTGCAGCCCTATCAGGTGACCAAGGAATTGATGGACGCCGCCGGGCCCCAGTGCCGCTTCATGCACTGCCTGCCCTCCTTCCATGACCTGAACACCGGTATCGGGAAACAGATTCATGAAAAGTTCGGCCTCACCGCCATGGAAGTAACGGACGAAGTGTTTGAAGGCCCTGAGTCTATCGTGTTTGACGAGGCGGAAAACCGCATGCACACTATCAAAGCGGTGATGGCCGCAACCCTGTAAGGACGGGAGAGGGACGTGTACTTTCTCTGCGTCAGAGAAAGTACCAAAGAGACCGTATTTGTAGGGCATACCCCCAAAACAATATGCTATGCGCTGGAAGAGGTTGGTTGTTGATGAAGTACGTTGATTCATCATCCGCTTATCAGCGGCAGATAGAAGAAATAATCTTTTCGGAGATACAAAAAAGCTTAGGGTCTGATTTGATTTCAAATGCGCAGGTACCGGTCAACTCGGCCAATGGCATTTATATTAAACCGGATTTCTATTCCGAAAAGCGCCGCATCATCGGCGAAATCCATACGCACGCGGGCAGATTGAAAGGTGGGCAGCCAAAGAAAATCGCAGGCGATATTCTGAAAATGCTGCTGCATGATAAAGTAAATCATTGTGAATACACGAAATACATCGTAGTTTGTGATCAGGAGGAGTATGATCAGCTGACGGGAAACAACATGTTAGCTGAAACCATTCGTCAGTTCGATATTCATGTTCTGCTGATCCCACTGGACGAAAAAACGAATGAAATGCTGCGTGAAGTAATGAAAAAGCAGAGCTTTCTGTAATGAAAGGGTGAAATCAATCTATGCCCAGAGATAAATCCATTCATAAGGTCATGGTCATCGGCTCCGGCCCCATCGTGATCGGCCAGGCGGCGGAATTTGACTACGCCGGGGCCCAGGCCTGCCGGGTGCTGAAAGAAGAAGGCCTGGACACGGTGCTGGTGAATTCCAACCCCGCCACCATCATGACCGACAGCCATTTGGCCAATGAAATCTACCTGGAAACGCTGAACGCCGAAACCGTGGCCCGGGTGATCGAAAAGGAACGGCCCGACGGTTTGTTGGCGGGCCTGGGGGGCCAGACCGGCCTGACCATCGCCATGCAATTAAAGCGCAGCGGCACCTTGGATAAGTATGGGGTCAAGCTGCTGGGCACCGATATTGACGGCATCGACAAGGCGGAGGATCGGGAGCTGTTCCGGGACACCATGGCCGCCATCGGCCAGCCCTGTGTGCCCTCCGATATTGCCCAGGATGTGGACACCGCCCTGCAAATTGCGGAAAGGATCGGCTATCCCATCATCGTGCGCCCCGCCTTCACCCTGGGCGGCACCGGCGGCGGCATCGCCGATAATCCAGAGGAACTCAAAATCATCGCAAAAACGGGGCTGGATATGTCCCCCATCACCCAAATTCTGGTGGAAAAGTGCATTTCCGGCTGGAAGGAAATCGAGTTTGAAACCATGCGGGACGCCACCGGCTGCGCGGTGTCCGTCTGCTCCATGGAAAACATCGACCCCGTGGGTGTGCACACCGGCGACAGCATCGTGGCGGCCCCGGCCCTGACTTTAAATGAGCGGGAGTTTGCCATGCTGCGTCAGGCCGCCCTGGACATTGTGGCGGCCATCGGCATCGTGGGCGGCTGCAACTGCCAGTTCGCCCTGAAGCCCGACGGCAGCGAATACGCGGTGATCGAGGTCAATCCCCGGGTCAGCCGTTCTTCCGCTTTGGCTTCCAAAGCCACGGGCTATCCCATTGCCAAAATCACCACCCGGCTGGCCCTGGGTTACACGCTGGCTGAAATCAAGCATCCCGTAACCGGCTTCTCCCTGGCGGGGTTCGAGCCGGCGGTGGATTATATCGTGATCAAATTCCCCAAGTGGAGCTTTGATAAATTTGCCGGGTCCAGCCGGAAGCTGGGCACCCAGATGAAGGCCACCGGCGAAGTGATGGCCATTGGCCCCACCCTGGAAAACGCCCTCATGAAGGCGGTTCGTGGGGCCGAAATTGGCCTGGACACCTTAAACGCCCCGCCGCTGAACGATTCCCCCATCCGGGAGCGGCTGGCCGCCCAGGATGATCGGCGGCTTTTCACCGTGTTCGAGGCCCTGAAAACGGGCGTGCCCATGGATGAAATCTACAAAATCACCATGATCGACCCCTATTTCCTCCAAAAGCTGCAGAATTTGATTGATTATGAAGAAAAGCTGGCTCAGGAAGGGGCCACCCGCGAAAACGTGCTGCTGGGCAAGGAATTGGGCTATCCCGACGCCGCCATCCGGCGCATCAGCGGGGCGAAGGAAATCGAAAGCATCCCCTATTCCTTCCAGATCGTGGAAACCTGCGCCGCCGTTTTCGGCACGGACCGGCCTTATTTCTATTCCTCTGTCGGCGAGCCCTGCCAGGCCCGCCCCTTCCCCCGCAGCGGAAAGCCCGTGGTGATCGTGCTGGGGTCCGGCCCCATCCGCATCGGCCAGGGCATCGAATTTGACTATTCCTCCGTGCACTGCGTCTGGACCCTGCGGGAAATGGGCTATG
>JAUNMW010000292.1 GCA_030537395.1 Clostridia bacterium
CCCTTTTCAGTGCTCCGCGACCCGGCTCAGTTCTTCCTTTGCGTCTTCAAAGCGTCCATGCGGCACCCTCCGTGTACTTGATAAAAGATAATTTGAGTTTATTTCAAGCACATGTTAGAATGTGCAAAGTGTACTTAAATTAAGTACATATGTCGCCTGGAAACTGAAGGGAAAGATCAACGCATTTCCTGTGCTAAAGTATATCACTTACGCAGCCATTCTTGTTGTGCTCCTTCTTGGCGGAGCAAGAGCACAGTTCTTTGGATGAACAATTGCAGGAGGAAAATCATGTTCAATCATCACGATATTAGGCGGGACAGCTTCATGCTGCACGGCCCCTTGGCGCATCACGGATACGATTGGTGGTGGCATTCCTTCACTGCCCAGGATGCTGAAACCGGGGAGAGCAAGCCTTTTTTCATTGAGTTTTTTGTTTGCAACCCCGCGCTGGCGGAGGAGATGCCTGTCCTGGGACAGCTTCCGGAGAACCAGGCCGCAGGAAAGAAACCTTCCTATCTTATGGTAAAGGCAGGCACCTGGGGTGAGGACGCCTGTCAGATGCACCGCTTCTTCGCCTGGAAAGACGTCCGTTTGCACCCGGACGCTCCGTATCGGATTGAGGCCGCGGACTGCCTGGCCTGTGAGACAGCGCTGAAAGGCAGCGTGGACATCACGGCGGAGGATGCGGCCGCCCATCCGGAGTGGATGTGTGATGCAGGGAAAATGACCTGGGATCTGACGATAGACAAGCAGATCGCTTTTAACGTCGGGTACGGGGCCAGCAAACCCTTGCGGGATGCGGAAGCCTTCGCCATGTACTGGCACGCCGAGGGAATGAAAAGCGCCTACAGCGGAACCGTTTTTTACAACGGCCGGCAGTACACCGTCACACCGGAGCGCTGCTATGGCTACGCCGATAAGAACTGGGGCCGGGATTTCACCACACCTTGGGTCTGGCTGTCCTCCAACTGCCTGATCAGCAGGAAGACCGGAAAACAGTTGTTGAACAGCGTCTTCGACATTGGCGGCGGCAGGCCAAAGATTTACTTTGTCCCCTTGGATCGTCGGCTGTTGGGTGTGTTCTACTATGAGGGCAGGGAATACGATTTCAATTTTTCAAAACTTCACCTGATGGTGAAAACCACTTTTTCGTTTGAAGAGTTGGATGAGGAGGTCGTCTGGCATGTGCGTCAGGAGAATATCCATGCCGCTATGGAAACGGAGGTGCACTGCCTGAAGAAAGACATGCTGCTGATCAACTATGAAGCGCCGGACGGCAGCAGGCATCATAACCGTCTTTGGAATGGCGGCAACGGCTGGGGCACGATAAAGCTCTATGACCGGAAGGAAGGGCAGCTTATTCTGATAGATGAAATAGAAGCCTCCCATATTGGCTGTGAGTATGGAGAATACGATCACGGCGAAGCATACTAAGGTATAAATTCGGAACACAGAGGAGTTTGAAAAATGCCGATGGAAAGCCTGATAAACCTGATATTGCTTTTTTTCGCCTACGCTTTCCTCGGCTGGTGCATCGAGGTCACACTGAAATATTTTCAGTTTCACCGCTTCATCAACCGCGGTTTTCTGACCGGCCCGTGGCTTCCGATCTACGGCTTCGGCGCGGCATTGATCACCGTTGTGATAAAAGGACTTGCCCCGCTGGAATTATCCGTAGGCACGACCTTTGCGGTGTCGTTCCTTCTGTGCGGCTTCCTGGAATATATGACGAGCTATGTACTGGAGAAACGCTTCCATGCCCGTTGGTGGGATTACAGCCAGAAGCCCATGAATCTTCATGGAAGAGTCTGGATCGGGAACCTGATACTCTTCGGGCTGGGCGGCGTGGTGATTGTGGATCTGATCAATCCGCTGTTGCTTCGTCTTTCCGAACACATGAGCCTTCCTCTGCGGGAGATTATGGCGCTCTTCCTGTCAGTGGTTTTTGTCGCGGACTACGTGATGTCCCACTTTGTGCTGAAGCTTGTCAAGACAAGCGTTGAGCTCAGTGAGGCAGACGACACCGAGGCAATCAGCAAGGAGGTGCGGCTGCTCCTCAGCGACCGCTCCGTCTTCCACCGCCGGTTTGCGGAAGCATATCCGGAGGTCATCTATAAGACAGAGCGCATTGCCAGGCGTATGGAGGAGATCCGCCTTGAGACAGAGAGGCTGCGGCAGGAAGCTGAAGAACATGTTGACCAGATGCGGCAAGAGGTTGCGGAAAACCTTGAACCAACAAGAAGCGTAAAGAACGAGATTATCGAAAAACAGGACGCACTGATCGGCATGCTCTATCGGGAAGAAGACGCCAGCCCTGAAATCAGGGAATTGAAGCAGGAAGTCGAATCGAAAAAGGCCGTGCTGCAGAAGCGTCATGCACGGTTTCCCAGGCTATAAAAGGCGTAGCAGAGTAGTGATGAGGAAATAGGAGCAGTGATATTTACTGCGGCAGATTGAGTAAAACAAGATGTCGGCCAGAATCTCGGAGCAATTCTTATATAAGCATGTTCACGAATTGTTCACGTGGAAATTAGCACTCTCGGCTTGACAGTGCTAATAATAGTGCTATAATCATAATCGAACAGAGGAACGAAGATCGAATAGATGACCTCCATCCCCCTTGCTCAGGTAACATGAAATGCGATGCATATCAAAGGAGGTATGACTTATGTTGCCGAGTATTTTTGGAGAGAGTTTGTTTGATGACTGGATGGGCTTCCCGTTCTGAGGCTTTGAATCCGACGTGGATCGCAAGCTGTATGGCAAACATGCGGCGCATGTGATGAAGACGGATCTGAAGGAACACGAGGAAGGCTCCATGACCAGAAGCTTCTACATCGGTGAGAATGTCAAGGAAGAAGATGTTCAGGCCAAGTTTGAGGATGGCGTTCTGACGCTTGATTTCCCGAAGGAGAAGCCGGTGGCGCTTCCGGAGCGTAAGACCATTCAGATCCAAGGCTAATCATGACTACTCCAGCGCCCTGCCAAACGCGGGGCGCTTTCTATTTCAGAGGAGATGCTTGAAATGAAAGAGAATTTGATTCTTGTGAACTACAAAGTTGAGAGCGAGGCTTATCAGGCGCTGTCAGAGTTGAAGCGCGAGACAAGCAATGCCAATTACACTCTCTCACAGGCGGCCATCGTGAAGAAAGAAAACGGCACACTCAATATCATGGACGGTTTTGTCAACGGCGCCACAACCAGTGACGATATGTGGAAAGGCAGCCTGATCGGCAGTATGGTCGGTATCCTCGGCGGCCCGCTTGGCGTATTGCTGGGCGGCAGTATGGGTATGCTGATCGGAGGCGCGGTGGATGCCAATGACATGGCGGAAAACGCATCGCTGCTGGAAAAGGCCGGGGACAGCATTCTCGATGGCGAGACGGCAATCATCCTGCTGGCCCAGGAGGAATATGAAACCGCGCTGACAGCAAAGCTCAATAACTTCGACGTGTCGATCACCAGATTTGATGCTGCGGAGGTCGCGGCGGAAGTCGAGCATGCCCGCGAGATCGAGAAACAGATGGCAAAAGAAGCTCGGGAGAAAATGCGGGAAGAAAGGACCGAAGAGTTTAAAGAAACGGTATCAAAAAAGAGCGAAGAACTTAAGAATTGGTTCTCGCACTTTGGCAAGAAAGAATAATACACCCTGTTTCAAGTCCAATTCTCACAATACTATTTCTGCAATTTCCCAAAATCGGTATTATCCCGGTTTTGGGGAATTGTTTCATAACATGTTGGTAAAATAGACCCTGATTTTTCATTTTAACTAAGAGAAGAAAGTATCATTTTCTCCAAAATCTTCTCAGAACGACAAACTTGAATTGTAAAGTTGCTTGCATGACCGTTCACGTAATTCCTCCCTTTTG
>JAUNMW010000293.1 GCA_030537395.1 Clostridia bacterium
GTGTTCAACACCCTGGCGCAGGTCTGGGGGCGCGCAGCCCCCAGCGTAACCCCTTGTTAGCTATAAAATTATCCTTCATAACATGCCTGCTAACAGAATAAAAGCTAATTCTTTCGGCTTTCGTCCTTTAAGAAAGAGTACAATTCTGTTCCAGGAGCAGGAACGTCTGCTTTTCATCCTGCAGCCTGTATACAGGCACTATAAAACAGTATGCGCGAGCAACGGCGCGGCAAATGAACCGGGAGAAATGCCCCGGGGGTTCATCCGTGGGTTCGCTTAATACAGGCTGGCAATGATCTGAGCGCAGCGCTCCAGGCCCAATTCACCGCTGTCCAGGGCGACGTGGTAATTCTGGGTGGCGCCCCATTTGCGATCGCAGTACAATTGATAATACGCCTTGCGGCGCTTATCCTTTTCCTTGAGGAACGATTCCGGATCGTCGATTTTCAGGCCGTACTGGGTTCTGGCCCGTTCCGCCCGCTTTTCAATGGAAGCATGAATGAACACCGTGAGCACGTTGCCCTGCTCGGCCAGGATGCAGTCGGCGCTGCGGCCCACGATCACGCAGGATTCCTTATCAGCCAGCTCCCGGATCACCTTGGCCTGGGCCAGGTACAGATCATCCTGCAGGGAATGGCCGTAGAAATCCCTCCCCGTGATCATGGCGAACCAGCCGCCCTGTATATCCTCTGCGTTGGATTCCACAAAGGTTTTCAACAGGCCGCTTTCTTCCGTGATCTTGTCGATCAGCTCGTGATCATAGCAGGGAATGCCCAGCCGTTCGGCCACCATGCGGCCGATGGTCCTGCCGCCGCTGCCGAATTCGCGGCTGATGGTAATGATCCTGTTGCTCATCATGAAACCCCTCCTGTCTCTGGAACGGTCTGAAAAAATCTATAGGTTTGTTTGGAAAAAACGATCCCAATCCATGTTATATTACGCTTTCATTATAGCCAAATATGACATTTTGTCAAGGCTATTGAAATTCCCGACCGGATGCTATAAAATGGGGGACGGAAGGATTCGGATGCGTTCAGGAGGACTTTCAGTTAACTTCACTATACAATCTGTACTCTAAAACGAAGTGCTTGAAAGTGCTCTGATAATCCAGAATAGAAGGGGATCGATTCAATGTACATCACGGATGACGGCATCAGGCTGAACGCCAGCCTGGAAATGCCCAAAGAGAAAAAGGAAAAATATCCGCTGGCCGTGATCCTGCACGGCTTCACCGGGCACATGGAGGAGCGCCATATCCTGGCAATTTCGCACATGCTGAATGAAATCGGCTGCGCCACGCTGCGGGCGGATCTGTACGGCCACGGGCACAGCGACGGGGAATTTCGGAATCATACCCTGTTTAAATGGATGGGCAACGCCATGACGCTGATCGATTACGCCCGGAGCCTGGACTTTGTTTCCGATATTTATCTGTGCGGCCATTCCCAGGGGGGCCTGACCGCCATGCTGACCGGAGCGCTGAAGCATGATGTTTTGCGCGGCCTGATCCTGCTTTCCCCCGCCAGCATGATCCCGGAGGGAGCCCGACAGGGTCAATTGCTGGGCTATCCCTTCGATCCGGAGCATATTCCCGATGAAATCCCCGCCTGGAATAATCAAACCCTGGGCGGAAACTACATTCGGGTGGCGCAGAGCATCCGGGTGGAGGAATACATTCCCCGGTACGAAGGAAGCGTGCTGCTGGTGCACGGGGATGCGGACGGGGCGGTGCCGGTGCAGTGCTCCATCGATGCGGCAAAACAATATAAAAACGCGGAACTGGCTATCATTGCCGGGGACGGGCACTGCTATGAAAACCATCTGGATCAGGCGGTGAAGGCCGTTCGGGGCTGGATGGAAAAACAAATACGGGAGGAAAAGAAGGCATGAATACATCGATCCTGATTGTCCTCGCGGCGCTCATTGCCGTGATGAACGTGGTTTCCTTCTGCCTGATGGCTTTTGACAAGCGCCGTGCCCAGCAGGGAAAATGGCGGGTGCCGGAAAGAACGCTGTTTCTGGCGGCGGCCTGCTTCGGGGGCCTGGGCGGCGTGTTGGGGATGCAGCTGCTGAGGCACAAAACCAAGCATTGGTATTTTCAGGTGTTTTTCCCGCTGTTTCTGGTGCTGCAGATCGCGGCCATCATCGTTGGCGTAAAGCTGCTGGGATAATCGAATACAGATCAAACAGCGATCATATACTTGGAGGGGAATATACCTATGAGAACGGAGCATGATTCCATCGGCACCATCAATCTGCCGGAAAACGCTTATTACGGCGTGCAGTCCATGCGCGCCAAGGAAAACTTCCCCATGACCGGGCGGCTGATGCACCCCTACATGGTGGAAAGCCTGGTGATGATCAAAAAGGCCGCCGCCATTGCCAATCAGCGGGCGGGAGCCCTGAAGCCGGAAATCGCCTCGGCCATCATCCGGGCCTGCGATGAAATTCTGAACGGCAAATGGCGGGATCAGTTCATCGTGGACCCCATTCAGGGCGGCGCGGGCACTTCGGCCAACATGAACGCCAACGAGGTGGTGGCCAACCGGGCCTGTGAGATCCTGGGCGGCAAAAAGGGGGACGGCACCGTTCACCCCAACGACCATGTGAACATGGCTCAATCCACCAACGACGTGTTTCCTTCCGCCGGCAAGCTGGCGGCCCTGCGCATGACGGAAGCTCTGCTTTCCGCCCTGGACCGGCTGATCGCCGCCTTTGACCGCAAGGCGCAGGAAAACGCCAAGGTGCTGAAGCTGGGCCGCACCCAATTGCAGGATGCCGTGCCTATGTACCTGGGCCAGGAATTCAAGGCCCACGCGGATGCCCTGCGCCGCTGCTCCAACCGTATTCTGCGCAGCCGGAACGAATTGTTTGAATTGAACCTGGGCGCCACTGCCATCGGTACCAGCATCAATGCCAGCGCGGGGTATTTGAACTGCGTGATGGATATTTTAGCGGACCTGATCGGCCAGCCCGTGAAGGCCGCGGATGATTTGATCGACGCCACCCAGAACGCCGACAGCTTCGCCGCCATTTCCTCGGCGGTAAAAAACTGCGCGCTGGTGATGTCCAAAATTGCCAACGATATGCGGCTGCTGTCCTCTGGCCCCTGCGGCGGCATCGAGGAATTGCAGCTTCCCGCCCGTCAGCCCGGTTCCTCCATCATGCCGGGCAAAATCAATCCCGTGATCCCCGAGGTGGTCACCCAGGCCGCCTTCCTGGTAGCGGGCAATGACGTGACCATTTCCATGGCGGTGGAGGCGGGACAATTGGAGCTGAACGCCTTTGAGCCTGTGATTTTCTACTGCCTGTTTGAATCCCTGGAGGTGCTCACCCATGCGGCGGATACCTTCCGGGAGCGGTGCGTGGAGGGCATTCTGGCCGATGAGGAGCATTGCCGGGAAATGCTGATGAAGTCCCACGTGATCGGCACGGCCCTGTGTCCGGAAATCGGCTACGAGCGGGCCACCGCTATTGTGAAGAAGGCCCAGAAGGAACATCGCACCGTGGTGGACGTGGCCCAGGAGGAACTGTCCATGCCCCGGGAAATGCTGGAGCAGATCGTCAGCGACTGCCTGAACGAAAAGTGAGGGAAAAGAAAATGAGCGAGCGTAAGAAAGCACAGAAAGATCGCGTGACCAGCGAATACCAGAAAGAACAAAAGGAACGGGCCTGGGGCGACCGGATCCCCGACGAGGAAGACGAACAGAAAAACGATACGGAGAAAACCTACCGGGACGGCTCCCTGATCAACGAATGCTGGAATTCGGATCGGGAAAACGTTTAACGGCTTGCACAATGTGATTTGTTGATTAAAGAGCGCTTTAAATCAGTTTGGAGTGTGGAGAGTGGAGTGTGGAGTTATATT
>JAUNMW010000294.1 GCA_030537395.1 Clostridia bacterium
ATGAAAAGCTTCCCCTACCTGCAGAAGCTTTCGCGCTGTGTTCTGATCCATTGCTCTCCCTCACTTGTTTTTCCTAGCTCAGATACCATGCGGCATCCCTTTTATTATACTAAATATTTCCTTTTATGTCAATCAAAGCTCAGCCTGCGTTCACTTTTTCCGCGGTTCATGATGGAAAAATCCGTGTTTTCAGCGGAATTTGCGTGGAAAAACCATGGAAGAACGCTCCCGGCTGGTATATAGTGAACCTGCGGCGCGCCATCGCCGAATCATACGGCCGCAGATGAATGTTTCAAAGGAGATTCGCCATGAACAATGCCCTTACCGCCCCGTCCCTGTGCGGCGCTTTTCGCAATAGATTCAAAATCGGCGCGGCCATCACCGGCCGCATGACGGACGATCCCGATTACCGCGCTCTGATCCGCCGCCATTTTTCCTCCATCACCGCGGAAAACGGAATGAAGCCGGAAAAGCTGCTTGATCGGGAAGCCACGCTGCAAAAAGGGGACCCCATTCGCCCCGCGTTTCATTTCTCCCCGGCCGATCAAATGCTGTCCTTCGCCCGGGAGAATGAAATCGCCGTTCGGTTCCACACGCTGGCGTGGCACAATCAAACGCCCCGTTGGTTTTTCGCGAAAAACTGGGATAACGCGCCGGACGCGCCGCTGGCCGCCCCGGAGGTGATGCTCGCCCGGCTGGAAGCTTATATTCAAGGCGTGATGGAGCATGTAAACAGCCAATATCCCGGCACGGTTTATGCCTGGGACGTGGTGAACGAGGCTATCGAGCCGGACCAGGGGGGCCCAGGATGCTACCGCACCAAGAGCTTATGGTATCAGACTTTGGGGGAAAGCTTTGTTCCCGCCGCTTTCCGGGCAGCGCGGAAGCATCAGGCCCCAGGGCAAAAGCTGTTCTATAACGATTATTCCACCTTCGTGCCGGCAAAAAAAGAAGCGCTGACGGCGCTTCTTCAAAAGCTTCGGGCGGATAACCTGGTGGACGGCATGGGCATGCAGGCCCACCTGCAATGGGACAAAATGGACATCGCAGCCTGCGAGCAGGCCGCCCGGGCTTTCGGAAATCTGGGCCTGACCCTGCATATAACGGAAATGGACATTCACTGCCCCTTCCGGGATGAAGCCCATCAGGCGCAATTGGCCCAATGCTATCGAGACTATTTTGATATGCTCCTGCGTCTCAATCGGGAAGGCTATGACGTGGAAAGCGTATCCTTCTGGGGCGTCACCGACGCGGACACCTGGCTGACCTACTTCCGGAAGGAAGGCTCCTGGCCCCTGCTGTTCACCGGGGACAAGGATGTGAAGCCCGCGTTTGACGCCGTTCTGGAAGCCGCAAAAAGGAGGATTTAACTTCCTACCGCCAATGCTCCCACAGCCGGAAAAAGCCCTCCAGCAGGCCCGGCAGCCGCACATCCTGGGCCGCCACAGCGGGCAATTCCGCAACGCGTTTACCCGCCAGCAGCACCCGCACCGTGCCCAGGGGCTCCCCCGCCTTGACCGGCGCGGTGACACAATCCGGCAGGCTGGTTTCAAAACTCAGTTGATTTTGCTGTCCCGAGCGCAGCAGCAGGGAAAGCCCGCTTCCCAGCGCCGCGTCTACGCTGTCCCGGGCCCCCATTTTGACAGGCACCTGCATGCCGATCAAATCCCCCTTCCGGGCTACGGGCGTGAGCGAATAGGCGGAAAAGCCGTAATCCATCATGGCGCGGGCCTCGTCAAAGCGAGTTTGGCTGTTGGGCACGCCCAGCACCACGGCGATCAGGCGCATGCCGTTTCGTTGGGCTGTGGCGCTCAGGCAGTATTTGGCTTCGCTGGTGGAGCCGGTTTTCAAGCCGTCGCAGTCGGGATAAAAGCGCACCAGGCGGTTGGTATTGGTCAGATCCGTCACCCGGCCCGAAGGATGGGTCAAGCTGTCCAGCCAGGTGGAAGAATACTGAAAGTAAACGGGATGCCGGGTGATCTCCCGGGAAAGAACGGCCACATCCCTGGCGCAGGTGTACTGCCCTTCCGCGGGCAAGCCCGTGCAGTTCCTGTAATGGGTGTTATGAAGGCCCATTTCTTCCGCCCGGTCGTTCATCAGGGATACAAAGCTTTCCTCCGTGCCCGCCATGTACTCCGCCAGGGCCGCCGCGCCGTCGTTGGCGCTGGAGATAATCACCGCTTTCAGCAAGTCCTTGATCGGATAAGCGGCTCCCGCGTCCAAAAACGCCTGGGACCCGGGCTGGGCCGCCGCGGCAGGCGACACCGTCACCTTATCTTCCAAAGAAATGCCGCCCGCGTCGATTTTTTCTAGGGTCAGCAGCAGCGTCATCAGCTTGGTAATGGACGCGGCGGGCCGCCGTTCATCGGCATTTTTTTCAAAGATCACCGCGCCCGTTTCCGCCTCCATCAATACAGCGCTGGGAGCGGTGAGCGTCATGGGGGCTCCCTCCTCCAGCGGCGCTTCCGCCTTTGCGGACGGCATTATTCCCGCCAAACACACGCATACGCAAAGCGCGCAGGCCATTCTTCGCAAAAAACAAGCCATGCCTTTTCCTCCTTCCATGCTTTCCCCGTGGGCAAAAGCACACAATATCAACCTTAGCATGGCCCGTTTTCAACGTTCTATCCATGAATTGTTATATCATTCGGCGTTCATAAAACGCGGTTTGCCCTTCCTACATTCCTTTACAAAAACCCGCAGAAAAGAGGAATTGTCCATGAGCAGAAAACTCGTCGTGATGCTGCCCCATTTGAGCAGCGTTCATCAAAACCAAATTCTCGCCGCCGCACAGGCCCACGGCTTTGAAGCGTGCTTTTTTGATAGCGCCGAAGCCGCGCTGTCTTCCGTTGCCGACGCGGAAATCATTTTCGGCCAGGCCCCGGAGCTGGCCCGTCATGCCCCGCGCCTTCAATGGCTGTGCAGCCCCTTCGCGGGGGTGGATCGGTTCACCCAGCCAGGCGCTTTCCTTTCCCCCGACGCGGTGCTGACCAATTCCTCCGGGGCCTACGGCGTCACTATCGCGGAACACATTGTGATGGTGGCCCTGGAAATGATGCGCCGCCAGACGGAATACAATGAAATCGTTTCCCGCCGGGATTGGACGCGGAATCTGCCTGTCCGCTCCATTAAAAACAGCCGGATCACCCTGCTTGGCACCGGGGACATCGGGTGGGAGGCCGCCATTCGCCTGCGGGCTTTTTCCCCTGCCAGTATAATAGGGGTAAACCGCAGCGGGAAGAATCCCGGCCCAATGTTTGATCAGGTATTTGCCATTGATCGCCTGGATGATCTTTTGCCCCAAACCGATCTGCTAATCCTGTCTCTTCCCGGCACGCCGGAAACGACCCATATCATGAATGAAAAGCGCCTGGCCCTTTTGCCCCGGGACGCATTCCTGATCAACGTAGGCCGTGGAAACGCCGTTGACGAACGGGCCCTGGAAGCGCTGCTTCGTTCCGGGTATATGGCCGGGGCCGCTCTGGACGTGTTTCAGCAAGAGCCCCTTCCTCAGGACAGTTCCCTTTGGACCTGTCCCCGCCTATTGATTACTCCCCATGTTGCCGGGAATATGACCCTGCCCTACACGGTGGATCGCATCATCGCCCTGTTTATGGAGGACTTTGAAAACTACTGCGCAGGCAGACCACTGCTGCGGCAAGTAGACCTGAAGAAGGGATATTAACTCTTTGCATCTAAGTCTGCTGTTTAGGTCGTTGATGAAAGAGAACAGAGTACAGAGTGCAGAGTACAGATTATATAGTCACTAAATAGATGATACCATCATTGTTCGACTATTCAATCTGTACTCTGAGCTCTGTACTCTGTTCTCTTTATCGTAG
>JAUNMW010000295.1 GCA_030537395.1 Clostridia bacterium
AGTCCGCTGCCGATCTGGGTGGCCAGCCGGATGCGCTGGGCTTCGCCGCCGGACAGAGTGGCAGCGGCCCGAGACAGGGTCAAATAATCCAGGCCCACATCGCACAGAAAACCCAGCCGCGCGTCCACCTCCCGCAGGATGGGGGCGGCGATCATGCTGTCCTTTTCCGAAAGAGACAGGGAATCCAGAAAGTATTTGGCCTTTTTGATGTTCCATTCGCTGATTTCCGCGATATTTTTTTCGCCCACCGTCACAGCCAGGGCTTCGGGCTTCAGGCGCCGTCCCTTGCAGACCGGGCAGGTTTCGTGAGCCATATATTCTTCGTAAGCCGCCTTCATGCCTTCGCTCTGGGTTTCGGCGTAGCGCCGCTCCAGAGAGGGGATCACGCCCTCGAAGGTGGTTTGATAGGTGCCCGTTTCAAAGTTGATTTTCAGCTTCTGCGCGCCGGTGCCATACAGGATTTTCTGCTTCACATCCTCCGGCAGATCCATATAGGGCGTATCCATGGAAAACCCGTAATAATCCGCCATGGCTTGGAACATGCTGTGGGCGGTGGAATTGGCTTCGCCGCTGTTCCAGCCCATACAGGATACGGCCCCTTCATTCAGCGTTTTCGTGGGGTCCGGCACCACCAAATCGGCGCTGACCTTCATAAGTTCGCCCAGCCCCGAGCAGGCAGGGCACGCGCCGTAGGGATTATTGAAGGAAAACATGCGGGGGGCCAGCTCTTCAATGTTCACGCCGCAGTCCGGGCAGGCGTAATTCTGGGAAAACATCATTTCCTGCCCGTCGGTCAGCAGCGCGGAAGCCAGGCCGCCGGATTGCTTCATGGCGGTTTCCAGGCTGTCGGTCAGACGCTGCTGGATGCCGTCGCGGACGACCAAACGGTCCACCACCAGGTCGATTTGATGTTTTTTCTGCTTATCCAGGGCGGGAGTTTCATCCAGCTCGTACATATCCCCATCGATGCGCACGCGAACAAAGCCGCTCTTCCGGGCGTCCTCCAAAAGCTTTGTGTGTTCGCCTTTGCGGGACCGCACCACCGGGGCCAGAATCTGCAGTTTGGTGCCCTCGGGCAGGGCGGTGATGGCGTCCACCATCTGATCCACCGTCTGCTGCTTGATTTCCTTGCCGCAGTTGGGGCAGTGGGGCTTGCCGGTGCGGGCGTACAAAAGGCGCAGATAATCATGAATCTCCGTTACCGTACCCACGGTGGACCGGGGGTTCCGGGCGGTGGTTTTCTGATCGATGGAAATGGCGGGGGAAAGGCCCTCGATGGAATCCACATCCGGTTTGTCCATCTGGCCCAAAAACATCCGAGCGTAGCTGGACATGCTTTCCACATAGCGCCGCTGGCCCTCTGCGTAAATGGTATCAAAGGCCAGGGAGGATTTACCCGAGCCGCTTAAGCCCGTAAATACCACCAGCTTATCCCTGGGAATGGTAATGCTGACGTTCTTTAAATTGTGTTCCCGGGCGCCCCGGACGATGATTTTATCTTCCATGCTTTCCTCCGCAATGCTATCGGTTGCCGGGGTATTATAGCACATTTGTTCCCCTTTGTGAAGAGGATATTTGGATGAATTATGAACAAAAATATCCTCTGCGCAAAAGGAGCAGAGGAAACAATAAAAGCTTATTTCGCCGCGATCAAATCCTTGATTACTTCGCCCGCGATGATCAGCCCCGCCGCGGACGGCACGAACGCGACGGAGCCCGGCGTATCCCGGCGGACGGTGGTTGACGGCGCATCCGCGCGCAAGCTGTTTTCTTCCTGCCGGACAGCCCCAACGTCCTCGATCGGGCGGAGGGGAATTTCGGTGGAATATACCACTTTCAAATGCCGTATTCCCCGCTTGCGGCATTCCGTTCGCATGATCCGGGCCAGGGGACACACGGAGGTCTGGTAAATATCCGCCACCCGGAAGGCGGTGGGGTCCAGCTTATTGCCCGCGCCCATGGAACATATGATGGGCACGCCCGCTGCATTGGCCGCTTCCACCAGCGTCAGCTTGCCTTTCACTGTGTCGATGGCGTCCACCACATAATCGTATTGGGAAAAATCGAACTGATCCGCCGTTTCCGGCAGATAAAAGGTTTTGTATGCGTTCACGGCGCAGTCGGGGTTGATATCATGAATTCTTTCTTGGGCCGCGTCCACCTTGTATTGGCCGATGGTTTTGTGGGTGGCGATCAATTGCCGGTTCAGGTTGGTCAGGCTCACCCGGTCGTTGTCGATCAGATCCAGCGTGCCGATGCCGGAACGGGCCAGGGCTTCCACCACATAGCCGCCCACGCCGCCGACTCCAAATACCGCCACCCGGCTGTTTTTCAGCTTTTTCATGGCCGCGGCCCCCAATAAAAGCTGGGTCCTGGCAAATTGATTCAGCATCGCTTTTCCCCGCTCCATTCCCTAAAAATGATAACAAAGGCTATCACAAATTTTTGTTTCAGTCAATAGATGAATGCACGTTTTGACGGCGAATGAACGCGCAAAAAAGACGAACCTGACGCAGGCTGTCTGCAAAAGAAAACAGAGTACAGATATTATAGCGATACAAAAGAAAAACGATCCATTTGTTCAGACTATATAAATCTGCACTCTGTACTCTGTTCTCTGTACTCTCCTCCTATCTTTCATGTGTTCATTACCTCAATCGATTGAACCGGGCCCTGTTTTAGACGGAATCCGGCCTTTTCTTTGCAAGCCAGCCCCGGAAAATGCCGCCCTCGAAGATCGAAATAATAACGAAGAAAATATCCGCGAAAAGGATGAAGATGAAGGAAGGAATCAGAATGCGGGTGTACCTTTTTCCAAAGAAGCTGCCTTTGCGGATGGCCGCGCCCATTTGGAACAAATAGAAAAGCACGCCCAGGTTGAAGAAAAGCAGCAGCAGCGCGTTTTCCCCGAAGCTCACAAGCGCGTCGGTGGGAAAAAGGTTCCCGGTACGGGTAAAGCTGAGCAGCATATTCAAAGCCAATAAGCCGATTTGCACCACAAACAGGATGCGGGTCACATTCAGCATCACGCCGCCGCCGATGCCTACGCCGCCGCCCCACGTTAATCCGGACCGGGAGCAGAAATGCTCAAAGCACTGCATCAGCGGCTCGTTTTGCTTCCCTTCAATAAAGCCGTTGTTGGCGATGCAGAAAACCCGGAAATGCAGATGATTCGATTGGCAGAATGCTTCCAGCTCTTCCAGAAAAGAAAGCACATGGGAGGGAATGCCGTCCACATACAAAGGTAGACAGAACACCGCGGTATCCGCGTCCTGAAGCTGCCGGAGAATGCGTTCGTGGTCCCCCTTGGTGCGCAGCTTTTCCGTTCCTTTTTCCCCGCCCACGAAGAGCCGCTGGATGGACAGAAAATAGGAGGAAGCGCAGAAGCTTTTCTTGGGACTGCAATTGATGAATACCGTTTTCATAGCTGTGCCTCCAATTCCTTCAGATCATTCAGGAATATCACCTGAGAGCGGGCGTAGCCGTCGTTGAGGGCGTTCCTTTCCGCCATATACCGGAAGGTTTCCTTTTCCGCTTCCGCGGCGTCGCCGTATACGATCACTTTCCACAGATCGTGCTTCCCGTAACGCAGGGTATGGTGCATCTGCCGTCCCCGATAGGTGCTGAACGGAGTGGAGGTGCCGATGGAACGGTCCAGCACATTTTTGATGGGCGCGCTGTATCCGCCGTACAGGTTTTTCGTAACGATCACCAGTTCATCCGCCTGGCCCAGCATGCGGCACGCCTGCTGAAGCGTATCCTTCATAAAGCATTCGGCGGGATGCTTGGTCCAGCAGCCAAAGCAGCCCTGACAAGGGGCGTATTTTCCGTCGGC
>JAUNMW010000296.1 GCA_030537395.1 Clostridia bacterium
GTTTTAATCTCCTGCATGAAACAGCGGGAACATCGCTTTCTCTACCTACTAAGCAACATCCGCTATTGTGGGTCCAGGGTGTTCAACACCCTGGTGGGGTCTGGGGTGAAACCCCAGCGTAACCCCTTGTTTGCTTTTCAATTCACCCTTGATAACAATACTGTTAAGATTCTAAAATGGCATGAATGCTCCCGCTGTTTACTGCTGTGCGTCATGGGCGGCAATCAGTTTTCTCAGTTCCTCCAGCGCCGCGTCCGCGGAATAGCCCGCCTTTTTGCAGGCATCGCCCACCGTGGCGGTGCGGATGAGCATTTTCCCAATAGGATTGTTGATGATTTTAAAGCGTCCGTCGATTTTGACCAGTGCGTCGGGCAGCCAGGGATAGGCGTCCAGAATGTCCTTCAAACGGGTATT
Source organism: Clostridia bacterium (assembly GCA_030537395.1). Classification (GTDB taxonomy): domain Bacteria; phylum Bacillota; class Clostridia; order Christensenellales; family Aristaeellaceae; genus RUG563. The sequence continues at coordinate 415 of JAUNMW010000296.1, forward strand.
GGCGTTCAGATCCATTGCGCGGTCCCCCTATTCTTCAAAATCGTCCAGGAAGGAACATTCCTTCCCCTTGTATTTCCAAGCCACCATGGTATCCAGCTGCACGTTGTGGATGCTGCTGAACACGTTTTGCTCCACCACGGGGTTTTCTACCCGCAGCTTTTTCAGCAGGCGTTTGACCTCCTGCCGCTTACTGGTGTGTTCCTCCCGGCTTGCCTGTTCGGTAAAACGGCAGGCGCATTGAATGAAGGAAAGCCCGTTTTTATCCCGCCAGGCGATAATGTCCTCCTCCCGTACCATGTACAGGGGCCGGATCAGCGCCATGCCGGGAAAATTCTTCGCCTTCAGCATGGGCGGCATGGCCTGCAATTGGCCGCCGTACAGCATCGCCATCATGGTGGTTTCGATCACGTCGTCAAAGTGGTGCCCCAGGGCGATTTTGTTGCAGCCCAATTCCTTCGCCTTTCCGTACAGGCACCCCCGGCGCATCCGGGCGCACAGGAAGCAGGGGTTTTTATCCTGGGCGTTGGCCACCTCAAATACATCGCTTTCAAACAGCGTATAGGGGATGCCCAGCAGCCGGGCATTGCTTTCCACCCTGGCCCGGTTTTCCGGTTTGTAGCCGGGGTCCATGATCAGGTAGACCGCCTCAAAGGGCACTTCCGAGTGCCGGTGCAAAAGCTGGATCAGCTTGGCCAGCAGCATGGAATCCTTGCCCCCGGAAATGCACACGGCGATCCTGTCTCCCGGCTGAATCAGCCGGTATTTTTTTACCGCCCGGCAGAAGGGCTGCCACAGCGTTTCCCGGTCCTCCTTGAGGATGTCCCGCTCCAATTGTTCCATGTAGGTAAAGGTTCGGCTCACACAATCAATCCCCGCTTATATCGATTTCGTAATTCAAAACGTCAGTTCCGCCGCCACGCCGTAATGGTCGCTGGGGCACAGGCCGGTTTCCGCGTCTTTTTCCGTGCCGAAAAGCGTGCAGTATTCCAGTTTCGGCAGCGGCGCGGGATAAGCGTTTTGCAGCATAATCCAGTCGCAGCGCTGATTGGTCTCCAAGGTGTTGGGCGGGTCGATCCTGCCCCATCGGGGGTTTTTTCGGAAGTCCAGCGTAGCGTCGGGAACAGTCCCCTTTGTTTCGGCGTATGCCTCTGCCAGATCGAAATAGAATGCTTCCCGCCCCGCCAGGGATTGCTGATTCAGCAGGAAACGATGAACGGAACTGTCGGCTGAACTGTTGAAATCTCCCGCCAACAGCGTATAGTCACTCTTTTCCCGGCTGATTTGATCCATGATATGAACTGCAATACGCTCCCGCCGCAGCACGCTGTCCCAGGGCAAATGAACGTTCACCACGCAAAGAATGTTTCTTTCTTTTTGAACGGAAACGAGCGTAAAGCCGTCAAAATCCTCCGCGTGAAGAAAAGGGGCCCTGCTCAGGATGGACAGACCCGCTTTTTCATGGAAATGCGCGTGGGAATAACCGCATTGCCTGGCAAGCTGCTCATGGATTTCCCGGTTTCCGCACTCCTGCAGGCAAAGAATATCCGCTTCTGTGCGCCGGATTTCGGTCACCTGCTGCCAAAACCGCCGGGGCATGCCCGCCGGACTGTCCCATAAATTATAGGTTGCGATTTTCATAAAGCGCCTACTGTCTCGCTTCCAGGATCGTCCGAATGAAATCCCGGGACCGGGCCTCCTTCGGGCTTTCAAAGAATGCCTTGGAGGGGCCGCTTTCCACCACGCTGCCGTCCGCCATGAACATCACTTTGTTGGATACGTTGCGGGCAAAATCCATTTCGTGGGTGACCACCAGCATGGTCATGCCATCCTCCGCCAATTGGTGCATGACGGACAGCACCTCCCCGATCAGTTCCGGGTCCAGGGCGGAGGTAGGCTCGTCAAAATAGATGATTTCGGGGTTGGATACCAGCCCCCGGGCGATCGCCACCCGCTGCTGCTGGCCCCCGGAAAGCTGGGAAGGGAAGCTTTCCAGCTTATTCGCCATGCCCACCCGCTCCAGGGCCCGTACCGCGATTTCGGTGGCCTGGGCCTTTTTCATTTTGCCCGCCACGGTCAGGCCCAGGGTCACGTTCTGCAATACGGTTTTATTCAAAAACAGATTGTAATTCTGGAATACGAAGGCCGTCTTTTTCCGCAGCCGGGCAATATCCTTCCGGGACGCGGTGTGCAGATCGAATCGTTCCCCATCAAAAATCAATTCCCCCTGATCGGCCTTTTCCAGAAAATTCAGGCACCGGAGAAACGTGGTTTTGCCGCTGCCGCTGGGACCCAAAATGGCCACCACATCGCCCTTTTCCACCTGCAAATCGATGCCCTTCAGCACTTCCAGTCCTTCAAAACGCTTGTGCACGTTTTTCGCTTCCAGCATCATGACCGACCACCTCCATAGCTCGACAGCCGCTTTTCGCCCCGATGCTGCAGCCAGGTGAGCACGGTGCAGAAGATCAGATAAATCACCGCTACCTCGCTGTACAGCGCCAGCGGTTCATACACCCGCCCGTTGATCACCTGGGCCTGCCGGAACATTTCCATCACCGTGATGGTGGCCGCCATGGAGGTTTCCTTCAGCATGCCGATCATGGAATTGGAAAGCCCCGGGAAAGCGGTGCGGAAGGCCTGGGGCAGCACCACATGGGCCATGATCTGCAAATAATTCATGCCCACGCAGTACCCCGCCTCCATCTGCCCCCGGGATACGCTTTCCAGGGCCCCGCGCACGGTTTCCGCCATGTAGGCCCCTTCGTTCAGGCCCAGCACCAAAATGGCCGCGGGCAGGGCGTCCAGCACCACGCCCAGATTGGGCAGGCCGTAAAAAACCAGATACAATTGCACCAGCAGCGGCGTGCCCCGCACGATCCAGATATAAAACCGGCAAATTTGCCGCAGTCCTTTTACATCCGCGTACTGGATCAGCGCCACGATCACGGAAATCACCAACGCCAGCGCAAAGGCGGCAATCGTCAGCGGGATGGTCACCCGCACGCCGTACCCCAGCAGCTTGGGAAAGGAATCCGCCAAAATGCTCCAAAGCCTCTCGCTCAATGCTTTCAACTCCATCAATGTTTTCAGTGCTGTCAGCCTATGCGGGCACGCTTCATCTTATCATAGGAAAACCGCGGAAGCAAGATGCGTCCGCGGTGAAATTGCTATCTTTTATACTGTTCCTTTGGTAAATTGTTAAGATGCGTGATGCAAATAGGAAAATAAGATACCATCTACATTCCAGCAGAGGGGTTACGCTGGGGGCTACGCGCCCCCAGACCTGCGCCAGGGCCTGAGGCCCTGGACCCACTTCTCGCGAAGATACATGGTGGGAATGGCCCAAGAAGCTCCGCGTGCTGCGCTGGGATCGGAATATAGCAAGCTTTCGGGCACAATGAAAATAGA
>JAUNMW010000297.1 GCA_030537395.1 Clostridia bacterium
TGGCATACGATGTGGAAATGATAAGCGGGCACATGCTTTTTCACGGGATCGGCAGGCTTTGCTTCCTCCAATTGGAGAGATACCGCTCCGTCAGTCAGCTGAGGAAGCTCGATAAAATGGTCAAATCGGCAGGAATAGGTGTGGTATTCCGCCCAGGCGGTTTGAAGCTGCCATTCGTTCCGGGTGATCAGGTAGGTGCATTCATCGCCTTTGATTTCTCCCTCGCGCTTGATGGGCCGGGCCTCCTTTTCGATGTGATCCAAACGCATGCCCAGCCGCTCCATCACATGGTAGGAGGGCGCGTTCCTGGCGTCGCAGTGGGCGATGACCCGATCAGCATTCATGATTTCAAAGGCGGCGCGCATCAGCTCCCGGCCCATTTCGGTGGCGAAGCCCCGTCCCCGGCAGTCGGGCAGCAGAATCCAGCCAATTTCCGCCGTGCCAGGCTCGTTTTCCACCCATTCCACGCTGCCGTCGCCAATGGCTTCGTTGGTTTCCTTGAGGACGACGCAGTATTCCCGGGCACGGATGGGCGTTTTCTGCCAGTTTTTCAGCGCATAATCCAGAAAACGCCGGGCATCCGCCTCCGGGGTCCAGCCGATGCGCCCCCAGTAATACAGATATCTGGTGGTGTTCGGATCGGAGGAGATGCGCAGGATCAGGGGGTAATCGCTTTCCGCAAAGGGACGCAGGAATAAACGGTCTGTTTCCAAATTCAAAAGGGCTTCATCCACGGTCATCATAAGCTTTTTCACATCCATTACTTCAGAGTATAGAGTACAGAGTTCAGAGTACAGATTTAAATAGTGAATGAAAAAGAATATATGCTTGATTGTTCTGACAATCTTTATCTGTACTCTGCGCTCTGCACTCTGTTCACTTCCTGGCCCGAAAACTTAAAAATCATAAGATAGCTTACAACAGTATTACATACAAGAAAAGGGCCCTTCGCGTGTTTCAGCGAAGCGGCCCTTTGGGGTGCTCATTACTGGGCAACAGTTTCGGCGGCCACGGGATGAACGCTGACCTGCTTCTTGAACTTGCCTTTGCGTTCAAACTTCATGATGCCGTCCGCCTTGGCGAACAGGGTATCATCCTTGCCAATGCCTACGTTCAGGCCGGGCAGGATCTTGGTGCCGCGCTGACGAACCAGGATGTTGCCAGCCAGCACGAACTGACCGTCGGCCCGCTTCGGCCCCAGGCGCTTGCTTTCGCTGTCGCGGCCGTTCCGGGTGGAGCCCATACCTTTTTTATGGGCGAAAAGCTGAAGATTAAGCTTCAACATGATTGTTTCCTCCAATGCTTCAATTTTCGTTGAGAAGAAGATATTGGGAATATTCATCCTGCAGATCACGCAAGCCCTGACGGAGTGTTTGGAAAATGATCTGAGCGTCATGCCCGCTGCCTGGGGGAACAGCCACGGTCATTTTACCGGCTCTGGCTTTTACTCTCGGCTTCAGCCCCGCCACGCTTTCCAACGCATTTGCGCAGGTGGTGGTGAGGATGGATACGGCGGCGCACACGATATCGGACCCGGCTTCGGCGTATCCGGCATGGCCGGTACATTCAAAGCCAATGATTTCATCGCCCTGGGTATGCAGCGTGATTTGGATCATGGGAATCAGCCGTTGATGCCGGTGATTTCCACCTGGGTGAAGGGCTGACGGTGGCCAGCCTTGCGGCGATAGTTCTTCTTGCTCTTATACTTGAAAACGATGATCTTTTCGCCCTTGCCGTGACGAACGATCTTGCCGGTGACGCTGGCGCCGGAGATGAAGGGAGAACCCACTTCAATGGTTTCGCCGGAGAGCATCATGACAGGGAAGGAAACGACGTCGCCCACTTCGTTTTCCAGCTTTTCGATGTAGATGGTGTCACCCTCGGACACACGGTACTGTTTGCCGCCAGTCGCAATAATCGCGTACATTCAGCAGCACCTCCTTTTTAATCTCGCCGGGCTTCCACGGAGGGAAAAGGTGGCGTAAACGCCATGGGGCAGCATGGGCATGCTTTCAGGAGCCCCTCCCGAGCGGCTTACCGATGAATTTTATCATAAATACCAAGCGCTGTCAACGTTTTTTTCAATTCATATCAAAGTTTTTTCACAATTCCGAGATCTGTCGGTTGAACAGCAGCGTTACGGCGGTCGCCATAAATCCCAGAGAGCAGAAGACCAGCAATGCGGTGCTGCCGAATGCGTTCAAAATACCGCCGGCCAGCACCGATGCGATCGGGATCATGCCCTGGGAGCCAATGCTGGTCAGGCTGTTCACTTTGCTCAGTTTGTCTTTGTCCACAATGCGCATGATGACGGTGCTGGCAGGGATATTGATGCCGGTGGTCAGGAAGCCGATTGCCAGAAAGCCCATGCTGAGCGCGATCAGGAAAGCATTGATCCGGGCCCCATGATCCACAAAAATCACGTAACAGACCGTAATGCAGATGAACACGGCGGCCATTGCGCAAAGAAGCCTGGCAATCTTCCTGCCGCATTTTTCCTCCTGAGCGCGGCTGCTCAGGATCGCCGCGCCCAGCAGCGAGCTGATGCCGAAGCACACCTCCATCACGGAGGACCACATTTCAGGGGTCAGCACTTGGTCCAGGAAATAGGAAGGCGCTTCCGTCAGGTTCGTTTTGATGAAAAACGGCATGAAGTTACCCATTACAGGCGCGATGAAAAAGTTGATGAGCAGAACGGCAGCGAGCATTGCAAGAATCGCTTTTTTCGTTCTCAGATACGTGATCCCTTCGCCCATATCACGGAAGGCGAGTTTCAGCGTCAGGCGCTCCGCAGACGGATGGAAGGCGTAACGAATCAGCATTTCGGAAATACCGGAAGCGATAAAGCACGCGCCGACCAGGAAAAAGAGCGTATGGATGGGCAGGGAGGCATAAAGGATGCCGGCCAGAATGATGCCCAGAATGCTTTCCAAAGCGCTTTTCATGGAGAAGTACGCGTTGGCCTGCTGCAGTTGATCTTCCTTTATAATTTGGGGAAAGAGGGAACCGGCGGCGGGATTGAACACGCCGCTGATCATATTGCCCAGAATGCCCAGCGCGAAAAGGATCATAAGCTGTGCGTTCACCGAGGGAAACAGCAGCATCATCACCGTGGCCAGCAGGATCAGGCCGCCCTTTAAATAATCGCAGACGTACATGATTTTTGCCTTGCTCATGCGGTCGCCCAGCACGCCGCCTACCGGGGTGAAAACGAGCATCGCAACGCCGCACAATGCCAGATACAGCCCCTGCAGGAAAGCGTTGTTGCCGCTGATTTCCAGGATATAGAAGCTGACAGCGAAGCTGTACAATGTCGCGCCCAGTTCAGACACCAGCGCGCCCCAAAAAACCAGGCGAAAGTTCCGATTGAGAAAAACGTTATCCATCTTTTGCGTTTCGTTACTCATTTTTCTGTCATCTCCATCAATTGTTCGGCCCAAGAAGGATCGTTCAGCAGCGTGATCAGTTTGGCGATGCTGCCCGCAGCTGTCGCGCCGAAAATATCCAGCACCACAGATTGCTCCAGATGCTCCGCAAACCGCATCGTTTTCAGGCTGTAATTCGGCATGGAATCGAAGCGGCGGGCCATGCTTTTCGCCTTCTGCAAGGAAGCTGAGGACTCCGCCTGCAAACCGGATTTCATTTGGGCATAAGAAAGCAGCACCAGCAGCTCCGCGTGCGCTTTTTCAAGCGCGTCCTGCCCGGCTTCTGTTTTGATCCCGGTCAGCAAGCCGATGCCCCAGGTCAGAATATCCAACGCTGAAGCCCAATCGTTCCGGGCGCGAAACA
>JAUNMW010000033.1 GCA_030537395.1 Clostridia bacterium
AACTCTGTACTCTCTTGCAGCTTTAAAGCGTTCTTGAAGTATGCGACTGAACAGTGACAAGCCATTGATCATTGAACTTCGTTATTCTTTGCCACGCGTTGGGCCCAAACCAGCACAAGGGTGCCGATCAGGCTGAGCACGGCCCAGGAAACGAACACCGCCGCCCAGCCAAACTGATCCGACAGGAAACCTGCGAAGGCCCCCGAAAAGGAACTGCCCACATAGATCATGGCATCCGTCAGGCCCGCCGCCAGCGCCACCCGGTTCAGGTAGCTGTACTGCATGGGCATGATCGTGGTAATCAGCGGATTCAGGCCGTAGGTCATGGCGGAGGTGCCCACCAGCACGATCACAAAGGCCCACAGGCTGTTCAAGGACGCGGGCAGCACCACGCACAGCGCCGTGCAAACAGCGTACATGATGCCGGAGGAAAGATAAGCATTGTTCCCGCTGCGCTTATAGGCCATTTGGCCCAGGCGGATGCCCAGGAAGTTGACGGCGGGAATGATCAGGATGATGCCCACGGCGCTGCTCAGATCGATCCCCTGGGTATCCATCAGCAGCTTGGCGGCCCAATTGGTGATGCCGTCCCGCACGTAACCGTTGGCAAAGCAGGCGATCAGCAGCAGGATCAGATTGGTGTGCAGCAGCAAATGGCTCACCGGGGCCGGCTTTTCGGATACCGTTCCTTCCGCCGGCCGCGCGTTATAATCCACCGGCATCCGCTTCATAAACAGGATGGAAGGAATGGCAATGCCCGCCGTGACCAGGCCGGATACCAGGAACGCGATGCGCCAGGAAAGCAGGCTGGTCAGCAGCCCCGACAGCGCCCAGGCGATAAGATAGCCGAAGATCAGGGTCAGGGACATGAAGAACGCGGCGTGATCCCGCACCTTGTCCCGGAAATGCACCGCCAGAATGCGCACGATGGGGGTCCAGATCAGAGACTGCAAAAGCCCGTTTACGAACCACAGCACCACCAGCAGCGGGAAATAGGGGCAGAAGGAAAAAATCACGTTCACCAAGGCGGAGCCCAGCAGGCCGATGAGCATGAGCCGGGGCGCCGGCTGCCGGTCCGCCAGCAGCCCGGAAAACACCTGGCCCGCCGCGTAAGGAATGGCAAAGAAGGTGGGCAGCAAGCCCACCTGCGCAGTGCTGACCCCGAAGGTTTTGGCGATGGCGTCCAGAGAAGGCGACAGATTGCACCGGGAAATATAAGCCGCCGTATACGCCACAAAGCAGGCGATCAGCAGGGATAATTCGGTTTTGGTGTAGCGTTTCATCGTGTTTGAGTCCTTTGTGTTGAAAATGGATGCTTTATTCCATATAATACGCTTTCAGCTTCGCCAGATCATCGTCTTTCAGCGCTTTGCGGTACAGGCATACATCGTCCAGAACGCCGGGAAGCATCTGGCCGGGGCCCTGCGCGTCATCCCGGCCCAGGAAAAGCCGGGGCGGCTGGCCATCCAAAAACAATTGCTTACCCGGAAGCTGCTGGCATATCAGCGGCTCAAAGTTCATGGAGAAGCCGGTGATTCCCGTTTCCGCGTCAAAGGAGATCGCCAGGAACATCCACACCCCTTCCCGCTGGGGCGGCAGGCCGATATCCATGTTCTTGGTCTTTTCCGCGTCCAGAGTTCTCACGGTCAGCACCAAATGATCCTCGTCCGTCGCCACCACATAAAGCCAGGACGCCGGATTCTCCGGGCAATGGACGCCCATGATGGGCATCCTGCCCGCCACAGCGTTCAGCTTGACCCAGGCGGTCAAGGAAAAGCTTTCGTTGCTGATCCCGCAGGGCACGGAAAGCGATCCGTCGTCAAAACGCATCCCATGGCCCAGCACCCCGTCCACCAGGTACAATTTGCCCTGCTGCTCCGCGTCCTGAGGCAAAGCATCGAAGGATTCAAAGGGCAGATAGAGTGCGGGCTTCAAATCGGAAAACTGCTGCAGGAAGCGTCCCGTTTCCGGCTTGGGCTGGGGCTCCTTTCTTTCCAAAGGCAGTCCCTCGGGCCGGGGCAGGTTTTCCGGCACGTCGGCAAACAGGCCCCCAGGCACCCGGCTGTTCCAGGTATGGGGGATTTCCAGGCCCATGGCGTGCAGGATGGCGGGAGCGGTGTCCCGCACCAGCATATCATGAAGTTCCGCGTGCTGTACGCCGCCGCCGGCGGCATAGAAGCACACGTATTTTTCCGCGTCGCTGTCTCCCCCGTGGCTGCCGCGCCCGTTGGCGTTCGGCGGGGTGCCGCCGTGATCGGCCTCCACAATGATCATCGTATCCTCCAGCCAGCCCCGCTTTTCAATGGCGGATACGATGCTGCCGATGTATTCATCGTTTTTGCTGATCATGGCCAGGTGCTCGGGCGTGCCGTAACCGTGGGCGTGGCCCTCGTGATCCACGCTGTCAAAATGGAAATACAGCAGCGTAAAATCGTGGCTGTTGATGTATTCGATGGCGGGCTCCACCAGATCATAGTCCTTGGCGTGATATTTATACACGTCCAAGCCGTCCTCGATGATGCCGAAATTGACGTTGTTCCAGTCGCAGAAGGAAGCCAGCTCCGCTTGGGGCCAGTGCTCCCGGATCACCCGGAACACGGAAGGGTAGGGCGAATCCAGCGGATAGGGCCGTTTGCCCGTTACCCAGTTGGTCAGCCCGTGGCGGCGGCAGTCCACGCCGTGCAGCATGCTGCCCCAGCACTCGGCGCTGATGGTGGGTATTTCCGTCAGGGTTCGGCGGCTGACGGCCCCGTTTTTGAAAATACGGTCTATGTTGGGGGTTGGGGTCTGTTCAAAGAACGTGCCCGCCCCATCGATGCCAAACAATACAACGCGTTTCGCCCAAGCCTTCATTGCTTCTCGTCTCCTATCCTTCCGTATTGAAGCGGTTCATTCTCTCCCCATGGCTTTCCGGATCGCCAGCGCCATGGACGCGCAGCGGGTGGTGATATTCAAAAGGTCCTTTGATCATGAATTCCTTCAGCGCCGCTTCTTCGTTGAGCGTCCACAGGGACAGGGCCACGTTCCTTGCGCGCAGCTTCGCAATCAATTCATTCGGCGTATACTTGTACGGCGCGTTCAGCGCGGCGGCTCCCAAAGCGTGAAGCCGTTCCGTGGCCATGGAAGCGTTGGCCAGCAAAAAAGCGGTTTGCCCCACCCGATCCGGCAATTCTTTTTTCGATAAATCCTTCACCAATTCCTCTGAATTCAGAAAAATTTGGCTGCGGCGGGCAATTTCCGGGTTCCCCTCCAGCAGGGCCGTATCCACCGAGCCGGAAAAAATGAGCCGATCCGGTCCGATCCCGTATTTCTCCGCTAACTTCAAGGTGGGAAGCAGGGCCTCGTATTCCTTCAAATCGCAATTGACGGAAATGCCCCTTTTCTGAATCAGCGCAAACGCGTCCACCACCGGCGTTAAACCGGAAAAAAGCGCAGGCAGATCGTGGGTGAGCCACAGTTTGCCCTGCGCGTCCATACGAATATCAATTTCCACGCAGTCCGCCCCCAGGGCGATGCCCGTTTCGATGGACGCGATGGAATTATCCGGCGTGCCCTCGCAGCCGGAGTGGGCGGTGATCATGATCCTTTGGTTCATGCGTTTTCCTCCCCCCATGGATAGTAGTTTGGGATGTTCTGCTGCTGATCAATCTTCAAGATGGAATGAACACTTGAGGCAACAAGGAAGAGAACAGAGTACAGATTGAATCATCTGAATAATCAGCCTATTGAATGATACACACGACAAGGGATACAAGCCATTGATCAGTCATCATTCGTTGGTTCAGGAAGTTGATGGAGATATGGAAATAAGGTTTTCCAGTATATTGGGGAATTGTAACGCTGCGTACCGTGCATTTGCACGCTCTTTATTTTCTTTTATTATAAAGCATTTTTGCCATAATAGCAATAGAGAATCGAAAATAATCAAAAATTTTATATATTTTGCATATTTTTGTATCATCATTCTTGTAAGCTTAAGCTGATTAAAAAGCACGAAAATGCACGGCATAATCAATTGAACACAGATAAATCAAGAATCGCACGGAATTCACCGCTTCGTGCCCGGTAGCATTTTTCCTCATTCTATGATATACTCGAAAGAGAACCCCCGAAGAAGGAGGGACCGTTGCATGAAGGTTACCATGGAGCAAATCGCCAACGCGGTGGGCGTATCCCGCGGCACGGTGGATCGGGCCCTGCATGGGCGCGCGGGCGTGAATCCCCAGATCGCGGAACAGATCGTCACGGTAGCGAAGCAATTGGGGTACCGCGCCAGCTTTGATATCAAGCCCCTTCGGCAGCAAAAAAAAATGATTCTGGGCTTCGTGCTGCGGGAAGGCCGGGGCGTCTGGGCGGACATGATGGTCGGCATCGAGCGGGCCGCCGCCGAGCTGGCTGAATACAATGTAGAAATCATCGTGCGCCGTTTCGCCGGTTATAAGCCCGAAAATGAATTGCTGTGCATCAATGAAATCATGAATCAAGGCATTGAAGGCCTGGCGGTGGCCCCCATCAACGATGCCCGCGTGAAGGCGCGGCTTACCGAAATCACCGCTTCGGGCATCCCGGTGGTGCTGGTAAACCAGGAAATGAACGGTGCGGAGGAAGTGGGAGCCCTGTGCTACTTTGGCTCAGACTACATGCTGGCCGGGCGCACGGCGGCGGGCATGCTGAAGCTGTGCCATCCGCCGGGACGAATCGAGCTGGGGGTTTTCTGCGCCAGCAAAAACATGTTTTCCCAGTCCACCCGCATCACCGGCTTTTTGCAGGAGATTGACCGGCTGGGCCTGAATTGCCATCTGATCGACCTGCTGAATTCTTCCCGCAGCACCAACGGCTCCAATGCCTTGGGTACCTACGATCTGGCCCTGGCATTTTTGAAAAAGCACCCCGAAACCACGGCGGTGTACACCGTGGGCGGTCAGTCCGCCGCCGTATCCACCGCCATTTACGACAGCGGCCGGGCGGGCAGCATCATCCATATCACCTTTGACCTGCATCCGGGCAACCTGGAAGGGTTGCAAAACGGCAGCATCACCGTATTGATCGGCCAGGAATCCGTGGCCCAGGGCTACCAGCCCCTGAAAATCCTGTACGATTACTGCGCCAACGGCATCGCGCCTCCCAGCAGCCGCATCCTGGTTAAAAGCGAGATCATTATTCCGCAGAACGCGTACTGACTTAAAAAATCGCCCGACCTCCGCATGGGGGATCGGACGATTTTTCTTTTCATTATTTGGTCCAGGGTACAAAATCCTGCACCGCTCCCTCGCCGTCTATAAAGGGCTTCAGTGGGGTCACATAACCATCATGGTCCCTGGCCACCATGCGCATCGCCTTCTGGGCGTCCTCCCCGTCCACCAGCACGGGCTGGTAATTGTTTTCCGGGGTCACGCCGCTGATGTGAATAGGCCACAGGGTCAATTGATGGCCGATGTATTTTCCGTCTTCAAAGTACAGCTCAAACTGCGCTACCATGCTCTGCAGGCAATGAATTTCCTCATCCACGCCGGTGTTGCCCCCGAAGGAAAAATTGCCCAGGGAATAAAGCTGGGTCACCCCGTCGGTCACCCGGATGGCCTCCGGCACGTGGGGATGATTGCCCACGATGATGTGGGCGCCCAGCGCCCGCAGCCGGTTGCCGTAGCTTTCCTGCATGTTGCCGTGATAGCCCCGGTATTCCTCCCCCGCGTGCAGCGAGGCCACGATCAAATCGCACCCGTTATCCTTTAAATACTGAAACGCCTTTTCGAGATCCTGGGGATGATCCTTGTTCCACAAGGGAAGGACGCCCATAAAGCCGATGCGCACGCCCTTCACATCCATAAAACAGGCTTCATTGCCGAATTCCGTGGTGCCGCACAGGCTGATCCCGGCCCCTTCCAGCGCCGCCTTGGTGGAAAGGTAGCCCTCTTTTCCGTAATCGCCGGAATGGTTATTGGCCAAATTGGCCACCTCCACGGAGCCCTCCACCAAAATTTGAGCGTAATCCGTGGGGCCCCGGAACCGGAACCGGCTGGCCGACGGCGCGGCGGTGTCATTGAGCACGCATTCAAAATTTACCAGGGTAATATCGTCGTTGGCCAGCAAAGACTGCATTTTCGCCAGCGGGTAGCCATAGCCGTATTTTTCAATATACCGCTGAAAAGCGTATTCCTGCGCGCTCACCTTGTCGTTGCTGCCGGGCATCAAATCCCCGGTGCAGGTCAGCTTCACGATGGTGGTCTCCCCCAGTCCGCAGGCGGGCAAAAGCATAAACGCCAGCAGCAGCGCCGTCCAACGCACGATTTTCATTCCTTCATCCTCCTGAAATCCTTCAAGCGTGTCACCAGTCAAACCAGCGCGTACTCTTTCAGCGCCTCCGCCACGAGCAGAGCATACTTTTCCGCTCCGGCCCGCTGCGTGTGGGCGTTGTCCTGGCTGCCATTGGGATATCCGGGATACGCGCCCTTTTCCAGGTGCATATACAGCTTCCGGCTTCCTTCCTCTCCCGCTTCGCGCACCGTCTGAAGGCTCTTTTCGTACAGATCGATCAGGGGCACGTTCCGCTGGGCGGCCAATGCGCGGATCACATTCGGGTATTCGCCGTGAGAGCCCTGCAATTCTCCGTCCTGCCAGCTTCTCAGACAGATGGGCGTCAGCAGCACCGCCCGCGCCTGATGCAGCATCGCGGTGTCCACAAAAATCTCCAGCGTATGATAAAAAGAGGTCCAGGGGCTGGTATGCCGCCACACCAGATCGCTGGCATCGTTATGGGTAAACTGAATCAGCAGCAGATCGCCGGGCTGGATTTCTCCTTCGATCCTCTGCAGCCGGCCTTCCGCTAAAAAGGATTTGCTGCTTCTGCCCGCCATCGCCCGGTTTTCAATCCGGATATCCGGCAAAAACTGCGGCAGTGCCTGGCCCCATCCCGTAATGGGCGCCTGCTCCGGTTTATAGCTGGCGGCTGTGGAATCGCCGCATATATAAATGGTCATTTCCGCTGTCCTCCGCTTTCCGATCGCCACGCGATTTTCCGCGCGATCCATGCTGGGCAGGCCGCTTTCGGCCGCCGATCCCTCCCCAGCGCCGTATGACCGCGCTTCTCTATGGTAGCATAAAAAGAAATCGGTTGCAATTGATTTTTTACACGAAAACTGCAAAGCAAAATGAAAGTTCAGCGTACAGCGCGCAGATTGGATCGTCCATGAGATCCCGGCCTTGCGGCCTGATCATTGAAGACCCTATCCATCTGAGCTTTGTACCCTGAACTTTGTACACTTTCAGAATATTTCAGTTTGCTTTCTCCTGAACGCGTTACGCCGATACAGCCCGGAACGCAGCCTCCAGTGCGGCGATCAGATCGTTCACGTTTTCCGTGCCGATGGACAGCCGGATGGTATTGGGCTTGATGCCCTGCTCCAGCAGTTCTTCATCCGTCAGCTGGCTATGGGTGGTGGTGTAAGGATGGATCACCAGAGACTTCACATCCGCCACGTTGGCCAGCAAGGAGAAAATGGCCAGATTGTCAATGAATTTCTTAGCCGTCTCGCTATCCCCCTTCACCTCAAAAGTGAAGATGCTGCCGCCGCCGTTGGGGAAATACTTCTGGTACAGCTTGTGGCTGGGTTCGCTTGCCAGCGCAGGGTGATGCACTGCCTCCACCTGAGGATGCTGATTCAGATATTCCACGATTTTCAGCGCGTTTTCCACGTGCCTTTCCACCCGCAGGGACAGCGTTTCCAATCCCTGCAGGAAAATGAACGCATGGAAGGGCGAAAGCGTGGCGCCGGTATCCCGCAGCAAAATGGCTCTGATATAAGTGGCAAACGCCGCGGGGCTTGCTGCGTCATAGAAGGAAATGCCGTGATAGCTGGGATTCGGTTCGCTGATCCAGGGATATTTCCCGCTTTCCTTCCAATTGAATTTTCCGCCTTCCACGATCACGCCGCCAATGGCGGTGCCGTGGCCTCCAATAAATTTCGTAGCGGAATGCACCACAATATCCGCTCCGTATTCAATGGGCCGCACCAGATACGGCGTGGCGAAGGTGTTGTCCACCACCAGCGGGATACCGTGAGCGTGAGCGATCTTTGCGATTTCTTCCATATCGATGATGTTGGAATTGGGGTTGCCCAGGGTTTCAATAAAAATCGCCTTGGTATTTTCCTGGATCGCTCCCTCAAAGCTGCCCTCCACATCAGGATCGGCAAAAGTGGTGGTAATGCCGGAGGTCAGCGGCAGGGTGTGGGCCAGCAGGTTATAGGTGCCGCCGTAAATGGTTTTGGAGGCCACAATATGCTCCCCCGCTTTGGCCAGGGCCTGGAAGGTGTAGCTGATAGCCGCCGCCCCGGAAGCCACGGCCAGCGCCGCGCTGCCGCCCTCCAGGGAAGCGATGCGGCTTTCAAACACGCTTTGGGTGGGGTTGGTCAGCCTGCCGTAAATATTTCCCGCGTCCCGCAGGCCGAAACGATCCGCCGCGTGCCCGCTGTTATGAAATACAAAAGACGTGGTGGCATAAATCGGTACCGCCCGGGCGTCGGTCACGGGATCGGCGTTTTCCTGCCCAATGTGCAGCTGGCGGGTTTCAAAACTCCAATTGGCGGGATTCTTGATATCAGACATGGTTTTTCTCTCCTTTTCATTCTCTGTAAATCATGCGCAGCCCATTTTGCGCGCAAGTTCATTTTCCAATCACCGTTTTCGGATTTACTCCGGTCTTGATAATCCAGCGCGGTAAGCTCCGCATTCGATTCCGGCTCAGCACCACGGAAAAATCGCTGATTCCCGTTTGCTTCATGGCTCTGATCTCCCTTCCAAGTTTCCCCATTATCCTACTTTATTGATTGGTTATTGTCAAATACAGATTTCAAATGATTGCATATAGGATCAGTCTATATCTTTATCTGTTTTTATGAGTTCTTCCAATCATTCTTTGCGGCAATACTGCTCCAAACAAAAAAGCCGGTTCCCGTTCCGGATGCAAAGCACCCGACGGAAACCGGCCGGTTATGGTTTTGTTATTTGCCGAACAGGCTCTTGAGCTTTGCCAGGATGCCGCCGGCGTTCTTGGCCACGTCTTCAATGTTCAGCTTGCCCTGCACCGCCTTGATCACGGCCTGCAGAATGTTGTCATCCAGCTTGATCCCCAGAATGTCGGTCACGATCTTGATGGGGTTCTTTTTGAACTGTTCGATCAGGCTGTTGTTGCCCGTCAGCTTGGAAACGATCTGTTCCACATATTTGCTGATATTTTCGCTCATTCCTGTTTTTCCTCCATTTCCTCCGCAGCGTCCGGAGCGTTCTTCCGCACAGATTCAATGCCGTTCAGGCAGCTTTTCAGTGCTTTGTAGCCTTCGGAAGCGGCAATGCTCTGCCCGTTCTTGGCCTTCAGGCGGAAGCGGTATTCCCCGGCATTGTCCTGATAAACTTCAAACTTGGGATGCTTTTGCACGGCGAAGCCTTCCTGGGTCTGGTCCTCCAGATTGGCAGCCACGGCATTCAGGCGCACGGAAGCGATGCCGGCCTTGCAGGTTTGCAGGCTCTTGTACATCTGGGACGTGGCAATCACTTCACCGTTGCCGGCTTTAAGCCGGAAGCTGTACTTTTCGTTCTTTTCCCGGATCATAAATTTGCCCATTTTCCATTCTTCCTTCCGTTTTTTCTTATTTTACCAATTTTAATGGAAAAAAACAAGCTTCAAAAGCTCCCATTTCCCGAAAAATACGAAAAAAATCCCGCTTTTTTTCCAAATTTCACATTCCCGCATCCCTTCCTTTCTCCGTTCGGCATCATTTTGAACAATTTTACATTTTCATCCCGTTCATTTCATTGACAATCCAGCCGCTTTGGATTATCATGGATGGTGGCGCTGTATGGTTTTGCCGTATTTTTCGCGCCGATTCCTGATGAAAAAACTGGAGGCTTTTTCACTATGCGCGTTTGTAACAAGCATCGGTTTTCTGTTCTGCTGCTGGCGGCCCTGCTGCTGGTTTTGGCTGTTCCTTCCGCTCTGGCCGAGGAGGGCCAGGTCAGCGGCCTGGTATGGCTGGAAAAAACCGTGGACGGCGTGATCGGCGGCAACGAATCGGGCGTTTCCGGCGCGAAGGTTACGCTGGAGCGCCGCAATGAAAACGGCGATCCCCAGGTGGCGGTGAACACCACCACCGATAAAAGCGGCAATTTCTATTTTTCTTCTCTGCCCGCCGGGGACTACCGGCTGCGCATTGAGGTCTCCTCAGAATACCATTTTACCGAGTTCGGCCAGGGAAGCGCCGCGCTGCCCGCCCAGGGCAATGTCAGCTATTCCCCCTATTTCACCGTGCAGGACGGCCAGAGCCTGATCAAGGATATCGGCCTTACCAAGAGCTATGCCTCCGTATCCGTGATCGCGTTTGAGGATGAAAATGCCAACGGCGGCCGCATGCAGTCCGAAGAGCTGATCCGCAACGTGCAGGTGGAAGTGATTTACGAATACGAGGGCGAAGCCTATTCCATCGCCGCCGCCATCACCAACCGCCAGGGCGAAGCGCTCCTTCAGCATCTTTCCCCCGGCACCTACCGGGTGCGGGTCACCCTGCCCGAAAACTTTGTGGTGGGACCCCTGGGGCAAAAGATCAACGGCTTTTATAACTGCATCCTGCCCAACGAGGATAACACCGGCCTGTCCGAACCCTTTACCCTGAACGCCAAGGAAGGCGTCACCATGGGGATCGGCATGGTGCGCACCGGCTCCCTCACCGGCAAGGCCTGGTACGACGCCAACTACAACGGCAAATGGGACAGCGATGAAGGCGGCCTCACGGACGCCGTGATCACGCTCTACTCCCCCTCCCTGAATCTTACCCGCACCGCCCAGGCGGACGCTTCCGGCGTGTACAGCTTCCGGGGCCTCCAGCCCGGGGATTACCGCCTGGAATTCGCCCTGCCCGAGGGCATGATCTTTACCTATCCCGGCGCTTCTCTGATCACTGAAACCGCCAGCCGCTCCGGCGTAAACGTGCTCATTCAGGTGGATGTCACCACCTCCCTGGGGCCCGTGGGCGCCATGCCCGCGGCCGGGCTTTCCTTCACGCTGTATGAGGATGTGAACCTGAACGGCATGCGGGACGAGGACGAGCCCCTGATCCCCGGCGCTTCCATTCAGGCTTCCCAGGGTGGCCGCACAGTAGAAAAGGCCGTCACCGATGAAAGCGGCACGGCGGCGCTGTCCTCCCTGCGGGGCGGCGAAACCGCGCTTGCCGTTTCCCTGCCCGAAGGCTATATTTTCACCTATGATCAGGAAAACCTGTTTTCCATTTCCGGCGCGCAGACCGAAGCTCAGGCCTCCGTTACGCTGGACGGCACGGAACCGGACGCCCGTTTTGCCGCCGCCGTGACCCGGCCCGCCGCCATCAGCGGCATGCTCTTTGAGGATCTGGACAATTCCGGTGTCTATCAGGACGGTTCCGCCCTGCTCTCCGGCTACACGGTGCAGGCGGTGGATCAGGACGGCGCTGTCTGCGCTGAGGCCGTCACCGATGAAAACGGCGCATACTCGCTTTCTCCCCTGGTGCCCGGCGCGTATACCGTGCGTTTCCTGCTGGACGACGCTTATGTGGCTTCCCCCTTTGTGGAGGGCCAGAATCCCGGAGTCAACCATATTCAAACCCAAACGCCTGAATACGGCGAAACCGAAACCCTTTCCCTGGCCCCCGGCCAGCAGATCGCCGATATGGACGGCGGCGTGTTCCGGGCCGGCCTGGTGGACGGCTATGTGCTGGTGGACGCGGCCTACGCTGAAAATGAAAACGACGGCCTCTCCGGTGTGACCGTGCAGCTGCTGGATCAAAGCGGCGAAGCCTATTCCGCCTATACCTACGGCTCCACCGATGAAAACGGCTATTTCTTCATCAAGGGCGTGCTTCCCGGCTCCTATACCCTGTCCTATATCCTGCCGGATAACGGCGCGTTTACTTCTCCCGATACCACCAGGAAGCAAATCACCAGCGAAGCCTTTGTGATCGAAAGCGGGTCCCAGATCCGCATGCCCGAGCTCCGGGGCATTTACACCTCCACCCTGGCCGGCGTGATCCAGCATGACAGTACGCTGGAAAATTTCTCCGCCCTGCTCACCCTGGTTGGCCACAATGTGCCCCAGGCTTACGAAATCCATACGCAGCCAAACGGCTCCTATTCCTTCTCCGGCCTGCGCCCTGATCTGTATACCCTCACCGTCACCCTGCCCGAGGGCCTGGTGTTCGGTCAGCTTCCGGGTTCCCCCATCCAGCCCACCGCCAGCAATCAGGCATCCGCCGATCTGTCCTTCAGCATGGGCAAGAGCCTGATGCGGGCCAATATCCTGGCCTCCCTTCCCGTATCCCTGACCGGTACCGTGTATTACGACGACGATCTGTCCGGCAATATGGGCGAGGAGGAATACGGAGCGGAGGAACGGGGCCTGTCCCTGTGGATGAACGGGGAGGAAGCCGCCGCCGCCACAACGGATGAAAACGGCGTTTACTCCTTCGCCAATCTGGTGCCTGCCGAGTACGAACTGCGCATCCCGCTGGATGAAAACGAAGAACTGGTGGATGTGGAGGGAGCCCAGCGCCAGGGCGATGAATGGCGTCTGCCGCTAAGCGCTCTGGAAAACGCTTCTCAGGATCTGCCCATTATGCGTTACGCCTCCATCTGCGGCGAGGTCTGGAGCCTGGACGGCACCCTGAACGGCGTTGCGGGCGTTCCTGTTTCCCTGCTGGACGCGGATGGCGCCGTGCTTTCCACCGTCGCTTCCGACGCTTCCGGCAGCTATGCCTTCGGCACCCTCATGCCCGGTGATTACACCCTGTCTGCCGTGCTGCCCCAGGGCCATCTGTTTGCCCGGGCGGAAGATACCCGGGACCGGGAAAGCTTTGTTCAGTCCCAGCCCGATGGAACCCCCGTATCCATCCCCTTCAGCGTGCCCATGGGCGATGATCTGTCCGGTATCGATATCGGCATCGGCGCCATCGGCCAGATCGGTGATCGGGCCTGGCTGGACGAAAACGGAAACGGCATGCAGGATATCGGCGAGCCCGATATGCCCGGCATTGTGATCGAGCTGTATCAGTACGGCGAGCTGATTGCTTCCGCCACTACTGATGAATACGGCCGCTATCTGCTTTCCGATCTGCATCCCGGCGAATATGAAATGCATGTGACCATGCACGCGGAACTGAAGGCCACCGCGCATCAGAGCGAATTCCCCCTGGTAGCCAGCATCATGCCCGAAAGCAAAGACCTCACCGTGATCGTGCCCGGCGTGATCGTGCCCAGCGGCGACAGCAATCTTCACTGCGATCTGGGCTTCCAGCTTCGCAAAAAGGGCGTCTACCCCTCCGCCATGGATCTGATTCCTCAGAAGGATTGGCGCCCCTATTCCGAACGGTAATTCTCCCCCGTATTTTTCCTGCATACGCACGCTCCAAAGGAGGATCGCCTCATGAAACGTTTGATTTCCGCGCTGTTGATGCTTTGCCTGCTGCTTCCCGCCGCGGGCCTTTCCGAGGAAAGACTGCCCCGGATCAAATTCCCCGCCGCCAATTATATAGGCGTGCTGGATGAAGATTTTGCCGTCGCCATGGAAGTGTCGGCCACCGGCTCCTTTTCCGGCTCCAAAACCCTGGAGCTGCGGGATCAGGACGGCCGCGTGTGGGACGCCAAGGCCTATAAGCCCGGCCAAAAGCTGTCCTTCCGCACGCATCTGGATGAATCCTTCCTGGGGGGCCATGATCTGTCCGTCTGGTGTGGCGATACGGAAATCAGCGTCAATTCCGCTTATATCGCCGTGGCGGACAAGCACCGCAAGGCCGTCGCCATCCCCGGCACCAATGTGGATACGCCGGAAAACTGGATGAGCGTGACCCTGGACTGCTGCTATACCGATCCCCATACCGACGATATTCTGGCCGTGCTGGACAAGTACAACGTAAAAGCCACCTTCTTTATGGCGGGTGAATTCGTGCTCACCTTCCCGGAAACCGCGAAAAAGATCCGGGATGCCGGCCATGAAATCGCCGCCCACAGCCTGTCCCATCCCCATCTGCTCACTTATCATCTGGATATGCGCTTCAAGCAGGTACGCCGCAACGTGGAAATCATCCGGGAATACCTGGGCGTGAACCCCCGGCTGTTCCGTCCCCCCTTCGGCGAATTTGATTTCACCATCTCCGCTCCCGTTCGCGCCGAAGGCATGGAACTGGTGCTCTGGAGCATCGATTCCCACGACTGGGACTGGGAGTTTGCCCATAACCCCGAAAACGTGATCAAGCGCGTGACCAAGAATGTGGGTCCCGGCACCGTGATCCTGTTCCACCTGGACGGCTGGAACACCCCCCAGGTGCTGGACCGCATGATCCCCTATTATCAGGACACCCTGGGCCTGAAGCTGGTCACCGTGTCCGAGCTGGTTGCTTCCGCGGGCATCGAAATCCCGCCCTCCCCTTATGAGGACTAATGGAATACAGCAATATTTGGCGCGCCACAAATCTGCGGCGCGCCTGCTTTTAATGCTTCTTTTTGCCGGCGGTATTTTCCTGTTTCTCTTTTTTGAAGGGGATTATCTTCTGTCCCTGCGCCGCGCATCCCTGACCATTCTTCCTCAGGAAGCGCCTGTGACCCGTTCTTTGCCCAGCGCGGAGGAAAATGACAAAATCAATATCAACACCGCCACTGCGGAGGACCTGGAATCCGTTTCGGGCATCGGCCCCGCTACCGCCCAAAGTATCCTGACCCTCCGGGAAGAAAGAAACGGCTTTTGCTTTATGGAAGAATTGCTGGATGTGCCGGGCATCGGCGAAAAACGCCTGGAAGCGCTGCGGGAACGCTTCTTCTGCCCCGCGCCTGACGGTTTGCACTGAGCATCCAATGAAAAAGGGAAAGCGCGTGAACGCTCTCCCTTTTTTGCGTTGGTTATGGGTTGTTATTTGCCCGCCAGCTGCTGGGTCAATTCCCATTTGGCGGCGGCTTCGCCCCGGCTCCATTCCACGCACTGATCGTATCCATAGTTATTGCACTGCTTGCGCATTTCATTGACGTGGAAATTGAATTCTCCGTCGTTCTTGGCCATGATGGCGCGCCAGGTGTAGGTGCGGATGGCGTTGGTAACCTGGCTCCAGGTAACCTTGAAGCCGCTGTCCATCACGCTTTCGGAATAGGGCAGCTCCGGCATGATCAGATAGGGATGGGCTTCGATATACTGTTCCGAGGTGGTTACGCCGGTCCAATCCCGCCAGGATTGCTGGATGGGATAGGTGGTGGAGGTGATCACGGACACCCAGGTGTCCTTATTGAAGGTTTCGCCCAGCTTGGAATCGGGATTCTGCATATCCTGGGCCAGGGTGGTGTTGTTGATCTGCAGGCAGCCGTCGTTGAAGTTGCTGCTGAGGGTGTAGGTATTGCCCGTTTCGGGGCTGGTCCATTGCACGCCGTTCAGATCGTATTTCTTGTCGTTGTTGCACAGGGCACCCAGTTCCGTAAAGTAAGCGCCGCCGTTTTCATCGTAATCCCACATGAGGCCCTTGGGGCCGTACCACATGGTCATGCTGCCTTCGGGCGTGGCCAGGTAATCCAGAATCTCCAGGCACAGCTCCGGATATTCGGTATCGTTGCCGATGCTCCACACCCGGTTGCCGCCCAGCTGTCCCAGGCCGTAGGCGATAGGCCGGGCCTGAGCGGGCAGCACGGTGTACATGTACTTGCCTTCCTCCATATGCGCATCCGTATTGTAGGCCAGGGAACCGGCATAATTGAAGATGGACCAGAAGGTGCCGCCGTTCTTGACCTTTTCGGACATCACGTCAAATGTCTGGCTCATGGAGTTGGGGTCCAGCAGTCCGGCCTGGTTCAATTGATTAAAGAACTTCAGGCATTCCATGTAGGGGCCGTCGGGGTCCAGGCAATCATAGAATTCGCCGTTGACGGGATTGTACAGGCCGATACCCAGCTCGTCGTAGCCGTAGTAGGCGGTCGCCAGGGCCTTGACGTACATGACCATATTGCCGTCCCAGTCGGGCCAGATGGATACGGCGTAGGTTTCATTGCCCTTTTCATCGGTGGGGCAGATTTCCTTCATCTGTTTGAACACGTCGATCATGCCGTTCAGATCGGCAATTTCCGGCTTGCCCAGCTGATCGTACAGATCATAGCGCAGATCCCAGCTGTAGAAGAACGCGCCGTGGCTGCCTTCGGTGAAGGCCACGCTGTGGCCGAAGCCGTGGATTTTATCATCGCCGTTGATGGAGCGGTTGGCTTCCAGAGCGGCCTTGTAGTTTTCCCACAGATAGGGCGCGTAGTCCTCTGCCAGATGATCCTCCTCCCAATCCAGCAGCATGCCCTTGGCCACGGCGTTTTTGTAATCATCGCCGTTGTTGCCCCAAACCACGATATCGCCCAGATTGCCGCTGGCCATGCGGGTTTCATAGGTGCCGTCCTGATCGGGAATGATGTTGATTTCCACGTTGAATTTATCCTTGAGCAGGGCGGCGCTCCAGCCTGTCTGAATGCCAGAATAGTTGGCTAATTGGCTGTATACGGTCAGGGTGACGGTGGGGCCGTCCCTGTCTACCGCGGTGTCCGCCAGGGCGGGAACGGCGGACAGGAGCATCAGGAACGCCAGAAACAGAGATACCAGCTTTTTCATAGAAAGACCTCCTTATTTTGCAGTTTTGATTTGCACGGGGAAATTAAGAGAGTTTTATCAGGGTGGAGTTTGGAGGGGGGAGTGTGGAGCTTTATATCGTCACAACGTAACTGTTCAGTCGTCAAGCCGGGAGAAGACTTTCAATCTGCAAGAGAGTACATAGTACAGGTGATATGGTGATCACAAGGGAACGTGATTCATTGTCTCGGCTATATAAATCTGTACTCTGCGCTCTGTACTCTGTTCTCTTCCCCGTTCCTGAAAGCGGTTCTTCAATTAACCACGACTGAACGGATACAAAAGCGTTATCCTTTCACCGCGCCCAGCATGATGCCCTTCACAAAGTAGCGCTGCATGAAGGGATACACCAGCAGGATGGGGATGATGGTGACCATGGAAATGGTGTACTTGATCACCTTGGTATTCAGCATGTTCTGCACCGCCTGGGTGCTCACCCCGCCGGAGCCGCTCATGAGCGCGCCCAGGTTGGAGGAGGTGTTCAGGTAGGTGTACAGGCGGTGCTGCAGGGTGTACAGATCGGGCCGGTTGCTCATCAGGAGCAGGGAATCCTGGAAGGAATTCCAGTTGCCCACCGCGCCGAAAATGGCGATGGTGGCCAGGATGGGGATCGAGAGCGGCCAGATGATGGACAGAAACACCTTGAAGGGCCCCGCCCCGTCGATCACCGCGCTTTCCTCCAGGGCGGCGGGGATGGATTCAATATAGGTTTTCACCAGGATGATGTTGTAGGGGGCCACCATGCCGGGAATGATGTAGGCCAGGAAATTGTTGGTGAGCCCCAGCATCATCATGTTCATGTACCAGGGCACCAGGCCCGCGTTGAAATACATGGTGATGACCAGCAGGCGGTACCACAGGCTTTTGTGCCACATTTTCTGTTTGGTGACCAGATATCCGGCCCAGGCGGAGGTGAGCATCATGAGGGCGGTGCCGATGATGGTGCGGGCCACGGTGACCAGGGCGGAGGAGCCCAGATCGGACACATTGCGAAGCGCAATATAGTTATTGAAATGAATGCCCTGGGGATAGAAATTGACGGCTCCGGAGGACACCAGATCGTTGTCCGAAATGGTGTTGATGAACAGATAATAGAACGGGAAAATGCACAGAAGCGTGAACACGGAGAACACCAGGATGATAACGGCATTCACGATCCTGTCATTGACAGAACGCTTGATATGCGTGGTCTTTTGGGCCTTGCTCATGTTCACACCTCCTTAGATGATGCTTTCGCCGCGGATGGCTTTGGAAATCCGGTTGGCGCCAAACAGCAGGGTGACGCCGATCAGGGATTTGAAAATGCCCACCACGGTGGACAGGGGAATCAGCCCCTGGCCAATGCCGATATCGTACACATACAGATCCAGCACCTGGATCACATCCGTATTCCGGGCGTTGCGGAACACCAGGTACTGCTCCATGCCGTTGGACAGAATGCCCGCGATGCTCATGAGCAGCATGACCATGTAGGTGGGCATCAGGCCGGGAATGGTGATATGCCAGATGCGGTGCCAGCGGTTGGCCCCGTCCACGTCCGCCGCTTCATACAGCTGCTGATCGATGCCGGAAATGCCGGCGATGTAGATGATAGCGCTCCAGCCCACGCCCTTCCAGGTGCCCCACAGGAGCATTTTCAGCCAGGTATGGTCCGGGCTGTCCAGGTAATTGACGGCGGCGCTGTTATTCCCCAGCAGGCGCAGGAAGGAGTTTACGAACCCATCCGTGGAGAAAATGGCCAGAGCGATGGCATACACCAGCACCCAGGAAATGAAATTGGGGATGGTGGTGAACGTTTGCACGAAGCGCTGGAATTTGGAGGAGGGCACCTCCGCCAGGAATACGGCAAAAGCGATGGGCAGCCAGGAGGTGGCGATGCCCAGGCCGCTCATGGCCAGGGTGTTTACCAGCACGCGTCCCAGGTCCGCCCGGGTGGCCCCGTTTTCAAACAGGAATGTGAACCACTTGAGGCCCACGAAATTATCCCCGTTCAAAGCGTCGCCGATCTTGTAATCAAAGAAGGCGAAGCGCCAGCCGTAAATGGGCAGATAGGCGAACACGAAGGTGAGCAGCAGCACCGGCAGGAACATGAGGAACAGACGGAACTTTTCGTCCATATCCATTTTTTCTTCCGCCTGCCGTCCGCGCAGCATGAAAAAGATGATCAGGCCGGTCAGGGTGATCAGAGCCCCCAGCACGGCAAAAAGCGGCAAACCGGCGGGCAGATTGGGGTCGATGCGGCCCAGGCGGTCCACTTCCGTACCATGGGCCAGCACATTTTGATAGGCCCGATAGATGACGCCGCAGCCCGCCAGCATGATAAGGCCCCCGCCCATGGGAAACAGGCAGCCCCTTTTCCGCATGCGCACATTGCCCAGGCTCATGCAGCCGCCCACGGCGGAAAGCAGGATGCCCAGCAGCACCACGGCGCTGCCGATCATGAGCAGGGTAATATCGCTTTGCCGAATCCATTCCTCCCGCAGGATGCGGCCCATGCTGTTGGTAATAGTGGCGCGGGAAGTGGCGGTGGTAAACAGGGAAGCGTATTCGCTGATTTTCAGGCTGATGCGCCCCGGATTGGCCTGGGGAAAGAAAATTAGCAGTCCGGTAAACAAAATGACGATCCGGTGGAGCCAGTACGGAAGATAGGAGGCGATGCTTTCCTTTGCCCGTACCGGGTCGGCGGCAGCTTTTGCCTGCATGGAGGCACCTCAATTCTTGATTTGTTATTCAGTAACTTTTGGGCTTCGGATGAAAGAGCCCTTTAAGTAAGAAAAGGGGTTGAGAGTTAAGAGTTAAGAGTTGAGATATATTTTGCTGATACATTTTTTATTGCTGGATTCCCTGTGAGAAAGATAACGCGACTATATAAATCTCAACTCTCAACTCTTAAAGAGTTCTTGAAAGCAGTCCCTGTCAAATACCCGGCTGTTAAAAAATGGGCCTTTGGCCGGAGCCTCCCCGTGAAAAGGGGACCCGGCCAAAGGCTGAAGGGGGATCGGTTATTCAGCCAATCCGGAAACGGTGAAGCTGATCACGATGGGGGTGTTGGGGCCGATGGGCATGGTATAGCTCACGGGCTCGCTGCTCAGGTTGTATTCATCCAGCAGGGTGATACGGGCATAGGTGCCGGCGGTGCTGATGTCGGTATAATCCTGGGTGCGGCCATCGCCAATCTTCACTTTCACATCGGAAATGGTGATGATGCCTTCCGCCACGGCGCGGCTGGGAATATCGGTGGATACGAACAGCATGCGGATCTTGGTATCGTCCTCCGCAAAGCCCATATCACCGGTGGTCATGGTCACGGTGTATTCGCCGTTGTGGTCGATCACGGCGTCTTCAAACGCGCCGCCAAAGTCCACGGCGTTGTTGTCGGCGTCCCAGCCGGTCAGGCGGCCAAAGAAACCGGGGTTCGCTTCGGAATCGCGGCCATAGTTGGCTTCGTTCCATTCGTTGCGGAAGGTGTACTTTTCGGTCTGGATGCCGGAATAGGCGTTGTAGGAAGCGGCCTTGATCTGGGCGATTTCATCGTCGGTCAGGGGCGCGTCGGCGCTCTTTTCGATGGGCTTGCCATAGATGTAATTGAAGGTTACTTCAATGGTCTTTACATCCGTAAAGGCGGCGGGGTCCACAATGATGGCGGAAGCGCCTTCCAGATCGCCGTCAGCCCGGCGGGCGTCGGCGGGGATTTCGCTCACCCATTCATTGTACAGGTTTTCCCGGGTGGTGATGCCGTCATCAGAGGCGGTGTAGCCCTTGCCCAGCTCGATGGGTTCGCCGTTCACTTTTACTTCGGTCACGTCGATGTAGTAGCCGTTGAAGGTGTTTTCGCCGTTTACGATGCCCACGGCGGCAAAGGCCACGCCCTGGGCCGGCTCATTGAATTCCAGGCCCACGATGTATTCGCCGGGGCCATTGACCTGCGAAATGGTGGGAACCACGGGATATTCGTTGCCGTCGTACCAATACTGGTTGGTCCAGCTGCTGTCGGCAAACATCAGGTAAGCGGTATCGGTCACGGGCACCAAGGAGAAATCCACTTCCACGGACTTGACGGCCGCGAAAGCTTCCTTGTCCACGATGATAGGCTTGGCGTCTTCGGTGGTTCCGTCAAAGGACCGGGCGTCGGCGGGCACTTCAGAAACCCATTCATTGTAGATGTTCATTCGGGTGGTGATGCCGTCGTCGGAAGAAGTGTAGCCCTTTTCAAAGGGGATCGCTTCGCCGTTCACCCGGATTTCGTTGATCTGCAGATAAGCGCCGGGATAGGTCTTTTCGCCGTTCACGATGCCAAGGGCGGCAAAGGCCAGGCCCTGGGCTTCTTCATTGAATTCCAGACCCACGGTGTAATCGCCGAAGCCATCGATCTGGGCGTTCTTGGCGGTGACGGGATACTCGTTGCCGTCATACCAGTACTGGTTGGCCCAGGCGGCGTCGGCGTACATGATGTAAGCCGTGTCGATGGGGAACTGATGCAGCACGAAATCGATTTCAATGGTCTTGACCGCGCCGAACAGCTCCTTATCCACAATGATGGGGGCAGCGCCGTCCAAAGAGCCGTCAAAGGACCGGGCGTCGGCGGGCAGTTCGCTTACCCATTCGTTGTAGACGTTCATGCGGGTCTCGACGCCGTCGTCGGAGGAGGTGTAGCCCTTTTCAAAGGGGATCGCTTCGCCGTTGACGCGGATTTCTTTGATTTCGATGGTGTAATTGGGCAGCTGGGCTTCGCCGTCCTTGATGCCGATGGCGGCAAAAGCCAGTCCGGCGGCTTCGCCCGCTTCGGTGGCGGTGAAATCCAGGCCCACGGTGTGCAGGCCGGAATGATTGAGCACATCATTCTTGGCGATCACGGGCGTTTCGGTGCCATCATTCCAGTAGGAAGCGCTCCAATCGCCGTTGGCGTACATGATGTAAGCCACGGGAGCATCGTCGTCCGCGGGAGCTTCGGCAGGTTCGCCTGTTACAGCGGCGATCACATTTTCCACCGCGCTGGTCACGGCGGCAGAAGCGGCGGCAGCGCCTTCTTCAAACTTGGCCTTGGCTTCTTCCACAGCCTGGGAAACCTGTTCGGCCACGGAAGCCTTCACGCTTTCCAGCTCCTGGGCGGCAGCTTTGGCGGCTTCGTCCGCCTGGGCCTTCACAGCGGCCAATTCGTCTGCGGCGGCCTTGGCGGCTTCTTCCGCCTGGGTCTTGGCGTTGGCCAGTTCGTCGGCGGC
>JAUNMW010000298.1 GCA_030537395.1 Clostridia bacterium
CTCTTAACTCTCAACTCTAAACTCTCTCCTCACTTTCCTTCGTTTCTTTGAAAGGTTGTTTATCATAATGAAAATGATTGTTGTTTTCGAGAAGGCCCCCCGCCTGCGCCACATCGGCCATCTGGATTTGATGCGGGCCATGCAGCGGGCGCTTCGCAGGAGCGGGCTGCCGCTTCGCTATTCCCAGGGGTTCAATCCCCATATTCTGCTCACCTTCGCCGCGCCTCTGTCCGTGGGCATGCCAGGGAAGCGGGAAATCATGGAGGTACCTATCGAGGGCGAAATGACGGGCGAAGCGTTCCTTCAAAAGCTCTCTCCCGCTCTGCCGCCCGATCTGCCAGCGCTCTCCGCCACCCCGGTGGACGACCGGCACCCGGCCCCCATGGCGCAGCTTACCGCCGCCATTTATCAGGCGGATATGGAAACTGTGCCGGATAACTTTGCGGAAACAGTGGAACGTTTCCTTTCGCAAAAGGAAATCCCCGCCATCCGCAAAACCAAAACGGGCATGAAGCCCTGCGATATCCGGCCCATGATCTACGGCCTGACCCTGAACGGCAATTCCCTTACCATGGTGCTGGCCCTGTGTGAAAAGGCCACCTGCAAGCCCGATCTGCTATTGAGCTCCCTGTTTGAATTTGCGGGAGCGGAGCGGCCCCGGATGCTGATCACCCGCACCCAGCTTTTGGGCGAAAAGGACGGCATGATGGCGCCCCTGGAAAGCTTATGAGCAAGCGCATTTTGGTGGAAATCCGGGATGGCCGGCGGGAAATAGCCCTGCTGGACGAAAAGCGCCTGCTGGCTTTTTATGAGGATGCGGGAGGCGGCATCGAGGCGGAACAAATTTACCTGGGCGCGGTGGACCGGATCGTGAAAGGCATGGAAGCCTGCTTCGTCCGGCTGGGCGGGGAAAGCATGGGCTTTCTGCCCTTTGCGGAGTGCAAAGAAAAGCCCCGGTCCGGGGATAAGCTGCTGGTGCAGGTAAAAAAGCCCCCTATCGGCGACAAAGCCCCCTACCTGACCGCCGACGTGTCCCTGGCAGGGCGGTACGCGCTTTTGACGCCCCTGACCCCCCGCTGCGCCGTGTCCAAGAAGATCACGGAGGAAGCGGAGCGGGAAAGGTTGCTTAATACCGCCCAGCGCCTGGCCCCCTCGGGCATGGGGTTGGTGATGCGCACGGAAAGCGCCCAGGCGGCGGAAACGGATATGGCCGCCGACGTAAAAGAATTGCTGTCCCAATGGCTGGAGGTGGCGAAAAAGCGGAAAAACGCCTCCGTCCCCTGCCTGCTCAGGGGCCGGGAGGACGCGCTGCTTCGCCTGCTCCGGGACGAGCATGGGGACATTTCGGAAATCCTCGCCAACGCTCCGGACAGGTTGCCCCCCGTTCCCTTGCCCGTCCGCGCCTGCGAAAACCCCTTTGATCTGTACGCCATTCGCTCCAAGCTGGAAAAAAGCCTGCAGCGCAAGGTGTGGCTGGACTGCGGCGGATATTTGATCATCGATAAAACGGAAGCCCTGACGGTGATCGACGTGAACAGCGGCAAGTTCACCGGAGGCAAATCCGGCACGGAGGACACATTCCTCCGACTGAACCTGGAGGCCGCCAAAGAAATCGCCCGGCTTGCGCGGCTTCGCAATATGGGCGGCATCCTCATCATCGATTTTGTGGATATGCAGAGCGAGGACAGCCGCGCCGCCGTGCAAACCGCCCTGGAAGAAGCGCTCCGGGACGACCCCGTTAAAACCGTGGTGCACGGATTCACCAGTTTAGGGCTCATGGAAATGACGAGGAAAAAGAATTAAAAGAGAGTTGAGAGTTAAGAGTTAAGAGTTGAGATAATACTTGTTTTGAAAAATGTCAGGGACTTCATCGTAGAAAAACATGATAATCTCAACTCTCAACTCTCAACTCCCTGCACTGACTTTTATCAAGTCGGAGGGAAAAATATGTTACGCGAAGAGACCGTCCGCATCACCCCGGAGGAAATGGAAGCCCAGCGGCAGTTTGCCCGGGAGTTTGCGAATTTAGAGGATCGGCCCCGCACCTATCACATCGTCACCTACGGGTGCCAGATGAACGCCCACGATTCGGAAAAGTTGGCGGGCATGCTGGAGGAAATGGGACTCACCGCCGCTCCCACTCGCGAGGAAGCGGATTTTGTGCTGCACAACACCTGCTGCATCCGGGACAACGCCGAACGCAAAGCCCTGGGCAATGTGACGTGGCTGAAGGAAATCAAAAAGGAGAAGCCCCAGATGCTCATCGGGGTCTGCGGCTGCATGGTGCAGGAGCCCGGCATGGCGGAAAAGATCCTGCGCCAGTACCCCTTTGTGGACGTAGCTTTCGGTACCGGCAACATGCACCAGCTTCCGGAGCTGCTCTATCGCGTCGCGGAGACCCGCCGCCGGGTGGTGGCCGTGCCCGAGGAGCAAAGCACCCTCATTGAAGGCCTGCCCATCCGAAGGGAAAGCGATTTCCAAGCCTATGTGACCATCATGTACGGCTGCAACAATTTCTGTTCCTACTGCATCGTGCCCTACGTGCGGGGGCGGGAGCGCAGCCGCGGCGCGGATGATATTCTCCGGGAAGTGGAAGCGCTGCAAAAGCAGGGGGTCCAGGAAATCATGCTGCTGGGGCAGAACGTGAATTCCTACGGCAACGATGTGCCGGGCGGCGTCACCTTCCCCCAATTGCTGCATAAAGTATCGGAAACGGGCATCCCCCGCATCCGCTTCATGACCAGCCACCCCAAGGATTTATCCGACGAGCTGATTGAGGAAATGGCGAGCAATCCCGTCCTGTGCCGCCATCTGCATTTGCCGGTGCAAAGCGGCAGCAATCGGATTTTAGCAGCTATGAACCGGCGCTACACAAGGGAAAGCTATTTGGAAAAGGTGGAAAAAATCCGCAGGGCCGCCCCGGATGTGGGCCTGACCACGGACATCATCGTGGCTTTCCCCGGCGAAACAGACGCGGACTTTGAGGACACCATGGATTTGGTGCGCACCGTGGGCTACGACAGCGCTTTCACCTTCATTTACTCCCCCCGCACCGGCACCCGGGCCGCCGAAATGCCAGGCCGCATCGACCCCGCCCTGGCTACCGAGCGCATCGAGCGCCTGATCGCCCTCCAGGAGGGAATGACTCAGAAGCGCTTTGCCGAAATGATCGGCAGTACGGCATCCGTGCTGGTCACCGGCGCCTCCAAGCGCAACGAGCATCAGATCACCGGCAAAACCAGCCGGAACATTTCCGTCAATTTTGAAGGGAACGCTGATTTGGTGGGAAAAATCGTGCCCGTCAAAATTACCGCCGCCAGCAAAACCACCCTGAAAGGGACAATCATAGAAGGAGAATAAAAAATGAGTCAGCAAGTCATTGAAAAAGCCAAGGAATTGGCGGGCGTGATCGCCCAATCCCCGGAATACATCACCATGCGGGCCACGGAGGACGCCGCGGGTCAGGAAGAAACCCTGCAGGAGCTATTCAAAAAATACGACGGCATCCACCGGGACATTGAAGAAATCACGCTCAGAAAAGAGCCGGACTTTGACCAGATGGACGCCCTGGCCCGGGAGCTGGAGGAAGTGCAGCAGCAGATCAAGGCCCAGCCCATGTACCAGGCCCTGCAAACAGCCCGCAAGCAGTTTTCCGATATGATGGCCCAGGTAAACGCCGAGCTGTCCGCCGTGCTGAATCCCGGCGGAAATCCGGGCGGCGGGTGCAGCGGCAACTGCGCGGGCTGCTCGGGATGCAACTAAAACAGAGTGCAGAGTTCA
>JAUNMW010000299.1 GCA_030537395.1 Clostridia bacterium
TTCCGAAAGCGCGAGGCGTATTGGGAGTTGCGACGATTGAGCTTGCGGATACTCACCGCCCTGGCGCAGGGTACAGGGGCCGCGCAGGCCCCTGCTTCGTTCGTCCCTTGCACTTGAAAACAAGCTTGTTATGATTCTAAAAAATCAGCACAACTATCACTAATCCAGCGACCAGAGATCGTCCTCCGGCGCCCAGCCTCTCCCCCGGCCCCGGAAGCTGTGCCGACGGAAGCAGGAATCACACAGGGAATAGGGCCAGTTCCAGGGCAGGCGTTTTTTGCAGGAGCGGCAGGTTTTCTGCTCCAGCTTCTGGGTGGACAGGATGTGGATGATGCCCTGGGAAATCAAATCCTTGCGGCGCTGGATCTCCTCCAGGATTTCGTCCGGTTCCTCCAGGAACAGGCGGGTGTAGTTGTAATACAGATCGCAGCGCCGGTAATCCGCCTCCAGATCGTCCAGCATGGAAACGGCGCAGTCCTCCGGGTTCAGCATCCGGGGGATTTCCTGCAAAACCTCAATGTGGGTATGCAGGCATTCAGCGTGATACATAGCCTTCCACCGGGCCAGCAGATCGGGGTCCGTTTCATCAAAGGGGATGCACAGGAAACGGTAGAGCAGTTCCTTGTCCGTATGCTTGGTTTCCATCATGGCGGCCAAGGAGGCCATGCGCACGGTGGACGCCTTGGAGAAGAAGCCCTTATCCTGCATCACGATCCACTGATTGATGATTTGCGTCAGCGGAAGCGGAATGCCCAGCAGCGATTCCGGGAACCGGATCACCGCCTCGGTCAGGGGCAGGAGCGGTTTGTTCATGGCGTTGGCCACCAGGCCCTTGAAGCCGTAAGCGTTCACATAACCCACGTCATAAATGCCATAGCGCCCCGCCCGGCCGGCGATCTGCTTGATTTCAGCGTCCGTCAGCGTGCGCACGATATCGCCGTCAAATTTTTCCGATTCCAGGAATACCACCCGCTCGATGGGCAGGTTCATGCCCATGGCGATGGCGTCGGTGGAAACGACCACCTCTGTTTCGCCCTGGTGAAAGCGCTCCGCCTGATCCCGGCGCACATCCGGCGGCAGGGCCCCGTAAATCAGCGATACTTTATAGCCCTTGCTGCGCAGTTCCGCCGCCACGGCGTGCACCCGGGCCTTGGAAAACACGATCAGCGCGTCCCCGGGCCGCACGGAGGCGGGAAACTGGAAGCCCTCCTTTTCCACCTCCAGGGGCGTCATGCGCTCGTGACGCACGATGGAAAGCTCATCCCCGCATTCCAGCACCATCCGGCTCAGC
Organism: Clostridia bacterium; assembly: GCA_030537395.1. Classification (GTDB taxonomy): domain Bacteria; phylum Bacillota; class Clostridia; order Christensenellales; family Aristaeellaceae; genus RUG563. The sequence goes on from JAUNMW010000299.1 coordinate 1,292, forward strand.
AGCCCTTCCGCGTCCGGAGAGGCGCACAGATGGATTTCATCGGCGCACAGGCCCAGGATGGCGGCGGTCCAGGCCCCGCCCCGGTCCCGGTCCGCGATCATCTGGCATTCGTCGATCACGGCCACGTCGTAATGGGTTTTCAGATCCGCCATTTCCACCGTGGAGGACTGCACCCGGCTGCCGGGCACCCGAATCTGCTCCTCCCCCGTGACCAGGGAGCAGGGCACGTCGTCCATATTCAGGGTTTCAAACTGTTCCGCGGCCAGCAGGCGCAAAGGGCCCAGATAAATACCGTTTCGGGCTCCCCGCAATCGGCCCACGCCCTCATAGGTTTTGCCTGAATTGGTGGGGCCCAGGTGCAGGATAAAGCGGCGGCGCATCTGGCGGGCCAGGGGGTACAGATCCCGGTAATGCTCCGGGATGGCGCTTAGCAGCGCGGTGCGGATTTTCTTTTCCCGGGCCAGGGAAGCGTCGGCCTGCCGCTGCATATGGCCGATAGAGGGATTATTCTCCGCCAGGCTGCGAAGCCTGGCTGTTGGATAGCGCTTTTTCACATTGGCGTAAACGCCGTTTTTGGCCCGCTGGATTTCCGCTTTCACCCGGTTCCCGATTTTTTCGCCGGTGGGAGTTACCACATTCCCGCAGACAAACAGCTCGGGATATTCCCGCTGCAGCTCCCCCCGGAGCACATAGCCCAGGGATTGGGGAAAAAACGCCTCATCCACGATATAAGGCGGCAAGCCCTTGGCACATACCGAATTCATGAAGGCGGACAGAACGGAACCGCCGTTCTTTTGCTTTTTCACATACCGGGCCAGATCCCCCCGGCGAAGAAAATGCTCCGTCTTTCGGTCCGCCAGATCTGAAAACCGCTTCTGATTCGCCGAAAAAAACTTCCGGATCGCCTGATCCTCCAGCAGCGCAAGCGCTGCCCGGGCCCTGGCCGGCGATACCCGGCAGCGGGACACCGAGCGCAAAAAGGGAAGCTGCAGCTCATGCCCGCCGCGCAGCTCGTTCATGATCAGGGGGGCCAGATGGTCGAATTCGTCCTGGTGATAATCCAGCGTCAGTTCGCCCCGCTGCAAAGCCTGATACACCTTATCCCGCCGCTGCAGCTGGTATACCGTGGTCCGGAAAGCCTGGCTGTTCAAATAATCTTCTTTTTCCTCCGGGGTCATGCTGCGGGTGGTGGCCTTTACTTTATTCAGAGCCTGCTGGTACAGATAGCTTTCCCGCTCCCGGGAAACCGCCCGGGCATACTCCTTCTGCGCTTCCTGCCGATCCATCCGCTCACCCCCTCCGCCCGTCGATTTGAAAAAGCGTCCGTTCTTTTGAATGTGCCCGTTCAGGTTCTTTCTCATACAGGCGTTCCTTTTCCATGTTTCATTATAGCAGATAAAGCCGCCCCGTTCAAGATTCGGTGATTCTCCTTCACAATGTCCGCCTTATTTTGTTCAAATTGTTGCAAATCCCTTGACAGAACAAAAACCAACGTGTAAAATATCTCTGTACGGCTGGAAACGGCGCTGTTTTGCCGCGTCGGGAAGCTGTTTTCGGATACATGGTTGCTTTTCCGTATTCTTTTGCAGGCGTTTGCCGCTTTTCCATAAGGCGCGGAATGCATGCCCGTTCGGGCTCCGCGTCTATGTGTGTTTGGGTGTGTGTATGCTTGCGTGCAAAAAAGCACGCGGTATCGGGATTCAGCTTTGCCGTGCGAAACAACGGTTTGTTTTCGCGCGGTTTTTGGCTTATAAAAAATAATTGCAAAATTTGAAAGAAAAAAGGAAGGAAGGAGGGCACAAAGCAAATGCCAACGATCGTATGGATTCTTTTGCTGCTGGCAGCCGCTGCCGCAGGCGGTTACGGCGGCTACCTGTACCGGAAAAACGTTGCAGAAAAGAAAATCGGGCGCACGGAAGAGTACGCGAAAAAGCTGCTGGACGACGCGACCCGTAAAGCGGAAGATAACAAAAAAGAAATGATCCTGGCCGCAAAGGAAGAAATCCTTCACCTAAAGAGCGAACTGGACAAAGAAAGCCGGGCGCGCCGCACCGAAATGCAGCGCAGCGAGCGCCGCATCGAGCAGCGCGAGGAAACCCTGGACAAGCGAGAAAGCCAGCTGGATAAACGCAAGGACAATCTGGACAAGCGCGAGGAAAGCCTGAACGACAAATATGCCGATGTTCAGAAGCTGGAAGAGGAAGCCGAGGAAATCAAGGAAAAACAGGTGGCGGAGCTGGAACGCATCGCCACCATGACCCAAGACGAGGCCCGGCAGATGGTGATCGACCGGGTGCAGAAGGAAGCGTTCCACGACGCCGCCGCCACCGTGCGCGAAATTGAAAGCCGCGCCAAGGAGGAGGGCGAAAAGAAGGCCCGGAACATCATCGCCCTGGCCATTCAAAAATGCGCCGCCGATCATGTGGCGGAAACCACCGTATCCGTTATCAACCTGCCCA
>JAUNMW010000034.1 GCA_030537395.1 Clostridia bacterium
TAGTCCATATATGATCCCGCGTTTGGAATCAGTATTCTCCCATATCGATTTTTTTGTGGAGAACGCCGGCGTAATCGTGGGCTGTTTTTCCGCAGTTCTCCGGATTGATTTGATGATGGATGTTGAACAGCATGCCCCGCTCGCCCGTTTTATCGGCCAGATACGCTTCTTCGATGTGCGCGCCCAGCACTTCCAGGCAGACCAACGCATGATCGTCCCCCGGCACGATTTCCTTTTCCCAAAGGTATTTGCATTCAAGGTTCATGAAGCATTCCCGCGCCATGGGCGCGTTCACCCATTCGGCGGGCTCCGACGTCAGGCCGGAAGCCGCGATTTCATCCGTTTCCATTTGATTATTCCGGATGGACGCCATGCAGGCGTCATACTGCGCAGGGGCCATGAAATTGATGACGGCGCAGCCCGTTTCTTTCATGGTGGCGTACAGATGGCCGCCTTTATTCACGCTGCCCAAAATGGCGTAATAGCCCTCGCCGTGATTCGCGCTGGTAAAGCAGGCCCAGCTCTGCATGCAGGCGTTGGGCAGGCCGTTGGATTTGTAAGTGGTAACCAGAAACAGGGGAGACGGCACCGTCATAACAAATTCTTTCCATGAAAAGCCGATGGATTTGGCGTATTCTGCGAACGTCCCCTTGATGGTTTCCGGCGTTTCCCGATACGAATATTTCATTTCCGTCCTCCTGATCAGATGGAGAATTCGCCCTTGGTGAGGCGGTTCAGTACGAAATTCAGCGCCACCACGATGAGCAGAATGCCAAAGGCCATGGCGCAGCTCATGGGCTGGCTGGTAAAGGTCCAGTATTCATAGAGCTGGAAGCCGATGGTTTTGGTGGTGCTGGAATACAGCAGGGCGGTCATGGAAAGCTCATAGAAGCTGGGAATGAAGATCAGGAACCAGCCCGCGGCGATGGAGGGGAAAATGAGGGGCCCGGTGATTTTAAACATGGTGCGCAGCCAGGTGGCGCCGCTGATCTGGCTGCATTCCTCCAGGGAGGCGTGCACCTGGCTCATGGCGGACACCACAGTGCGCATGCCCATCATCAGATACTTGATCAGATAGGCGATGATCATGATATAAGCGGTATTGTAAATGTTGATGCCGAAATTGCCTTTCATGGTCATGATCAGGCCCAGAGCGATGACCACGGAGGGGGTGCCGGAGCCCAGGGTGATCAGGAAATCGGGGATTTTCCGGCCCCGGATGCGGGTGCGCTGCAAAAGATAGCTCATGGTGCAGGCGATCACGATGCCCACGGTGGCGGTCACGGCGGCGAACAGCAAGGAATTTTTCAGGCTGTTCACGGTCTCCGTGCGGCCAAACACCGTGCTCCAGTTGGTCAGGGTAAAGTTTTCCGGGGAGAACATGCTCTTGCCCACGTCAATTTTAAAGGACGTGGAAAAGATGGTGGCAAAGGGAATGAAAATCACGATCACCGCAAACAGAGAAACGATCACCGTCATGGGAACGCGCCAGGAACGCAAATCCACAATGGCGGGGCGCACGGACTTGCCGGACACGGTGATGTACTGCCGCTTGGCCAGCACCACATCCGAAATAAACAGGATAACAACCGCCAGCACCATCAGAAACACCGCCATGCCGGTGGCATCGTTCAATCCCTGCTGCCCCAGGCCCACATATTCCACGATGCGGGTGGTCACGGTATGCACCCGGCCCGGGCTGCCGATGATGGAGGGGATACCGTAGCAGGAAGCGGCGCTGACGAACACCAGCAATGCCCCGCCGATCAGGGAGGGCATCATCATGGGCAGGGTCACGGTAAACACTGTTTTCAGCGGCGACGCGCCGGAAATGCGGCTGGCCTCCTCCAGGGAGGGATCCATCTTTTCCATGGCCCGGCTGATGGTGATAAAGGCATAAGGATAATAAAAGCTGGTAAGCACCCAGATCATGCCGGGGAGGGAATACACATTCAGCGGCCCCGGATTATCGCCCAAAGCAAACAGCGCCCGCAGCCATTGATTGATGGTGCCCACATTGGGGTTCAAAAGCCGCAGCCAGGCCATGGCCCCCACATAAGGAGGCACCATGTATGTGAGTACGAACAGGGCCCGGAAAAACTTCTTGCCGTGCAGGTTGGTGCGCCCCACCAGCCAGGCCAGCGGGAAGGCCAGCAGCGTGCCCAGAATCATGGTGGCAAAAGCCGCGATGAGCGTATTGGTCAGGGCGTCCAGATTCAGGGGGTAGGTGTACAGCCGCCGGAAGGTTTCCAAAGAAAAGGCACTGTCCGGGAAAAACGCCTTGATCACCATATAGATCAGGGGCATCAGCTGGAACAGGAGCAGGAAATCCACGATCAACAAAATGATGATCCATTTCACGTCCAGGATCCAGTTTTTTTCCCCCATCATCAGGAAGGCGAGCAGCAGCGCGTCCAGCGCAATGATGATGCCCACCAGAATGGCCGTGCGGCTGTTGCTGACGATCAGCTGCCACAGCCAGGAGACTTCCTTTTTGGCGATCATGCGGAACGCATCCAGCTGGGCCCCCTTGTCCCGCACGCCCTTTTTCAGGGTGTTCACCTGCTCGGTGCTGGCGGAAGAATCATTGCTGACGAAATAAAGCTGCATCAGCATGGCCTGCTTTTCCGCTCCGGCCAATTCGCCCGCCGCCTTTTGAGCGGCCTGGGGAAGCGGCGCGCTGTCATCCGCCATACAGGCAAGCAGCGCTTTCCGGAAATCCTCCCCATCCTGCACGGCGGCGATTTCCTTCTTGTTGGCGGTGCTCACCTTGGGGCCGTTCACCAGATACGTGGCATAAAGCAGCTTATACAGCAGGGCATTTCCCTGTTCGCCGTCCGCAAGCGCCAAGGCCTCCGCCCCCGCGCCCGCTTTCTGGCTTTCCCAGGCGGACCGCAGCAAATTATTGGCCGCCTCGTTCAGTGCGGATTGCTCCTCCGCTGTCAAGGCCGCCATTTGGGGCTGTATCTTTTTGCTCCACGCCTGCTCCGCGTCCCCCGCAAGGGCATAAATAGCGCTGTAAGCCGATTCGGAGCTGAACCCGGAAGCGTTATACTCCCGGATGCCCCGCCAGCCCATAAAAATCACCAGCAGCCCCAGCAGGATCGTCAATAAGAGTCCTATCTTGGTCAATAAGGGCGTCCGATCCCGCTTGGGGGCATTCTTGGATAAAACAGCCGCGTTTTTCATCCGCATGCACCTCTTTAGCATCAAGGTAACTTAAAGCTTGAAGAATATAAGGATCATTCAGAGATATGAGAGTTCAGAGTGCAGAGTACAGAGTTCAGATTGAATAGTCTGATAAAAAGAACGTTTCTTAACTATATTTATCTGTACTCCGCACTCTGTACTTTGTTATCAAAAGCTGTTCTTAAAAGTCAAGCTATTTTCCTTTCCAGAATCTCAGCCAATCACTGCCGAAATATTGGAACGGGGGAAGCCGCATGACGGTTTCCCCCGATGAAGCACCGGTGATTGACCGGATTATTTGGTGGTTACGATTTCGGTCCAGGCCGTATTGATAGCGTCGCGGTTTTTGTAAGCGTTCTCCCAATTCACGCCCAGATCCTTTTCGATCAGGCCGTCGGTATCCACGGATTCATAGGGAATTTCCTTCATGCCGGCGAACACGGAATGCATGTAGCCCTGCAGGATCAGCTTCTGGGCTTCTTCGCTCAGCAGCCACTTTTCCACGGCTTCGGCGGCTTCAATGTTCACGTTCTTGCTGTGATCCTCAGCCACGGTCATCACGGTGGAGGGAATGAGCACCACGCCGTCCTCGGGATAGATGCACTTCAGGTTCGTGATGGGGTTGCCGGCGTCGGCCGCTTCCTTGAGCACCTTCAGCACGGATTCTTCCAGGATCATGATGGCGGCGCATTCACCGGTCTGCAGCTTGGTCAGGGCGGTGGAACCGGATTCGATCATCACTTCATTGGCGGCAAGGCCCTTGAGGAAATCCTGGCCGTAATGATCATCCTGGGTCAGGGAAGCCACGGCGGCGAAAGTGGTGCCGCTGGTGAGGGGATTGCCCATGGAAATCAGGCCCTTGAGAGCGGGATCGGAAGCGAAATCCTTGAAGGTCTTGGGAATGGTTACGCCCTTGGCGGCCCAGTCCGCTTCCATTTCGGGATTGTAGGCCAGCACCATGTTGCACACGCGCACGGGGTACCAATAGCCTTCCGCATCATAGGGGAAGCGCAGCAGGGTATCGGCGCCTTCAATTTCGATGGGCTCCAGATATCCGGCTTCCTTCAATTCCAGAGAGAAGGCGGGCTCGGCCACCATGAACATATCGCAGCCCAGGGTGCCGGTTTCCATTTCACCGTAAATTTTGGTGATCAGGGAGCTGGTGCCGCCGTAGAAGAAGAAGCTGCCGTTGTTGCCGGGCACCAGGTTGGGGAATTCCGCCTTCAAGGCCTCGTCCATCATGTCAATGACGAACTGATACATGGAGGAATAAATGACAAGTTCGCCTTCAACGTCTTCGTTGACGGCCAGGGCAGTGGAGCTCAGGGACAGCGCCAGCACCAGGGCAAGGAGTACAGAAAGTAGTTTCCTCATTGTTTTTTCCCTCCGTTATTATATTCCCGGCATTTCACAAACCGGGTTTTTCTGGTTTTGATTGTACCATATTGCCGGGTTATTTTCAAGCAGGCGAAAATGTTTTTTATCAGCAAGATACGCTTTTAAGGAGGAATCAGGGAACAGCGTTCAGAGTTATTTAGTCTGACCCATGGAACGTTTTTTTGTTTTCACAATATCATCTGTACTCTGTACTCTGCATTCTTACTTCCTTACGCCTTATCCGCCCCTACCGCCTTCAAAAACTGCTTGGCAATGTACATGGCCCCCACCTGATTGGGATGGATCCGGTCCCAGGCGATGTTGCAGGGGTGCATGTACCTAAACAGTTCGTCCCAGGCAGACTGAAGGTCTACAAACGTGCAATTGTATTTTTCCGCCAGTTTTTTCACGATCGCGCCGTATTCATCCATCCGGGCCCGCATAGGGTCGGCTTTGTTGGGCTCCATGAAATAGGGCGTCATCAGGATCATGCCCTTGACGCTGGGCAGGGTGCGCTGGATCAGCTTTTCATACGTGGCTTCGTATTCTTCCGGCGGCACGTGGGTTTCCGGCATATAGGGGCTGTCAAACTGCCGCCACACGTCGTTGATGCCGATCAGCACGCTCACCCAATTGGGCTTTCGCTCCATCACGTCCGTTTCCCAGCGGGCGTCCAGATCCCGCACCTGATTGCCGCTGATGCCCATATTCACAATGCGCAGCGCCAATTCGGGATACATGCAATTGAGCAGCGATCCCACATCCGCCACGTAGCTGGTGCCCCAGGCATTGAACAGGCCTTCGCCCACGGGCCGCGCCCGATTGAAATCCGAAATAGAATCGCCGATAAACAGAACCGTATCATGCTTTTCAAACAGCATACCGCATCTTTCCTTTCCGTTTTTTTCTATTATAACAAATTCAGCCCCCGGTAGCAACCGGTTTTCGCGCGTTTCCGGCAGGAATCGAAAGGGATCGGGTCGAATTATGCTTTGTACCAATTCTCGCTTGCGGAGGAAATGCCATGAAAATTTCCAAGAAAGACGCCCTTTCCTGGTTTGAATTCTTTGCCCAGCTGCCCGAGGATGAGGACCTGATGCCGGGGCAGATGGAAATCGCCTTATCCGCCTTTGCCCAAATCGAGCGGGCTGTAAACGCCCATCACACCAAATTGATGGCCCAGATTCCTCATCTGAAAACCCTGCAGGGCCGCACATATTACGTGGGCGACGACAGCAAATTTCCCGGCGGGTGCAAATCCTGCCTGCTGGGCACCGGGCTGTCCGCCGTGCGCAAAACCAATAAATGCGATGCCCGCTGTAAATTCTGCTACGATTACGGCGCGCTGAACGATCAGCCGCCCGTAGGCGAAGGCATGTGGGAAATCGGCGGCACCAAGTTTTATGAGGAAGATTTGCCATTGCTGCTTTCCATCCATCAAAAGCCCACCGGCATTTCCTATGTGTACCTGGAGCCCTTCATGGAAATTGAAAAATATTACGGCACAGTAAAAATCTTTCATGAAGCGGGCATTCACCAGCACTTATACACCAACGGCATTCACGCCAACCGGGAGAATTTAAAATTCCTGGCCGAGGCGGGGCTGGATGAAATCCGGTTCAATCTGGGTGCGTCCCACTGCGCCGATCAGGTGATCGAAAACATGGCGATCGCCCGGGAGTATTTCCCCATGGTTGGCATTGAAACGCCCATGACGCCGGAATTCTACGAAGAATTCTTCCGCAAAAAAGAAAAAATCCTGGCCGTCGGGCTGGATTTCATCAACTGTGCCGAGCTGCATTTAAATGAAAACAATATTGATAATTTCGCCGGAGAAAACCTGTATTTCTGCCGTCAGGGCTATATTTCCCCCATTTTCAGCCGCAATCTGACCCTGCAGTTCATGAAAATCGCCGATGAGGAAGCCTGGCCCCTCCTGGTGCATGATTGCAGCAACCGCACCAAATTCGCCCGGGACCTGAACCTGCGCGCCAAGGAGGGCGGCTGGTTCGGCCAAAGCTCCTGGGGCTGTGAATTTGCCAAAATTCCTTTTGCCTATTTCCTGCCCGTGCTGCGGGATGAATCCTTCCTCTTCCTGGAGGAGGAGCCCATGCCCGCAGGCTTCGGAATGGGAGACATTGTGCTGTAAGGGGTTTGGGCGTGGAGCGTTCCAGGTTCAGAGTTAAAAGCTGAGAGTTGAGAGCTATATAGTTGATGTTTTAGGGAACCTGCCAATCGGCTCTTCCTTGCGCACACGATATAAATCTTAACTCTCAACTCTTCACGCTTAACTCGCACCTTTCCCCCGCTTCGCTCACAAAAAAACAGCGTGCAAAGCGCACGCTGTTTTTTATTCACGCTTCCGTTCAGAAAGTCCGCACGAATTCCATGCCTTCTCCGGCATTATCCTTGAGGTCCATCCAAATCAGATTGCCATTTTCGTTCATGAAGAAGGAAGCTTCCCCATCGGTATAAACGTCCGTCCAGGAGGTCACGTTTCCTTCTTCGTCATACACCAGATTGGACATGGTGCCCAAGCCGTTATCCGTCAGGATGCCTGTTTCCGGGTCATAGGCGCAGCTGTAATCCCATTCGGTGGTTTCCCAGGCGCTGCTGCTCCACTTCACGAACACCTTGTAGCCTTCATCCTGCCAAGCAATTTCAATGGAAGCCCGATCGCAGGCCCAGGTGGTATCATTGAACCAGCCAATCTTGGTAAACGCGATGCCTTCACCGGCGTTTTCTTTTTCATCGTGCCAAATCAGCTGGCCCGCTTCATTGATTTCAAAGGTGGAAGCGCCGTCCTCGTATACGGTTTCACCGAAATCAAATGCACCGTTTCCGTCTTCCGCGTACGTGATCCTGCTTTTCGTATCGAAGCCCATGCTGATGAGCGTATGGGTCCTTTCATCGTACAGGCAGCTGCATTCCCAGCAATAGCCCGCAGGCCATTCTTCGCTCTTCAAAATCATCACCTTGAAGCCGCCATCCTCGCAGGCCACCTGGGCCCAGGCGTCCTCGCTTACCCATTCGCTGTCAAATACCAGGCTTTCGGGATTGGTTTCGCCGTAATCTTCACCCTGCGCGCAAAAGCTTACCATGGTTACAGCCATCATCATGGTCAAAAGCATCGCAATCAATTTCTTCATGATTTTTGTTGCCCTTCTTATCATTTATTTGGAATCCGCGCTGCTCTCAGTGCGTTTCCAATCATTGATACGCGGTTGGTTCGCAGATGGCAGCAGTTTTTAATCTTTTTTCGTTTCTATCATAAGTCATCTGCAGAATTTTTCTTCTAAATTGCCCTTTTTCCAGCCGATCACAGCCCCAAAAAGACCGGTCGCCCGGAAGGATACTTCCCGAAAGCCCGCTTCCTGCATGAGCCGCATCAGCTCCCGGCGGTTCATTTCTCCTTCGCTCCGGGGCGACAGCAGCGCGGAAGCCATCACAAACTGTCCGCCCGCCCGCAGCACCCGCAGCGCTTCCGCCAGCACGCGCTGCGGATCGCCCTTCATGGGACTGCTCAAAAGCACTTCATCAAATGTATTGTCCCGCCAGGGAATATCCTCCATCCTGGCCGGAATCACATCCGCGCCGCCCAGCAGCTCGCTCACCGCCCGGGCCTGATCGGATGAATCGCACATGCCGCAAAGCGTCAGGCGCAATTGATCATTCAAATGAGCCAGGATCCTGCCATCTCCGCAGGCCATATCCAGAATTTTATCGTGTTCCTCAATCGCCGCCCAATTCACGCAGGCTCGCATAGCGGCGTTCAGGTGCTGATGTACGCCCAGCAGGGATAATTTCCCCGCCGTTTGGGTTTTCGTCAGCATGTCGTCCTCCCCCTCTCCTGAGGTTTTCTTCCTTATCTTTGGTATGCGTACATGATTATAACATACTTTCTCAATAATTGCACGCATTTTCTTAATATTTTTTTAATATATTTTTCTTATTTAAGAAATATTTATCCATATCAAAAGCCCGCGGCGGATCACAGGCTCCCCAGACGAGCTTTCGTTGATGACCAAATGATTTACCATTTATTCGCCCTTGAGCAGTTTTTATTCTCACGCATGGCTGAATCAGTCCAGCCAAATACCGCTGTCACTGTATCATCCTGCCGGGGAATGATTACGGAAAATCCGCTGGCGGTCACTGGTTCTTCGGGCCTTGCATGCATTTTGTTTTCATCCGACAGCATGTTCGTCTGCTCTCCCGCGGGATCACCGCGAACGCATCCCCGCCGTAACGATATACCGGGCGTTGATCAAAGATATTGCAGATTCCCCGACAATTCATTTCGCGGAAGAAAGCGAAAAAGCTTGCAATCAGAACAGGTTTTTATGCTTGACCGCTTCCCGTCGGCGTTCTCCAAAAGCTGCTGATCTTCATCCTGTACAAGCTGGAAAAAATGTGGTATACTCATTTTTGAAATCAACTGAAACACGCAAAATGAAAACAGGATTACATGCTGCTTCCCCATCGGAGCCCAGGAACCGGCGGAGGAAGAAAGGGAGGAAAGCGCCTTGATACAGGCCGTGATCTTTAACCTGGACGGCGTACTGGTCAGCTCAGATGAATGTCACTACAAAGCATGGAAGCAATTGGCCCACGAGCAGGGGATCGTTCTGACCGGAGAATTGTACCGGCAGATGGTAGGCAAAAAGCGGATGGACAGCCTGCGCATCCTGCTGAAAAAAGCGGAAAGAAACTATTCACCGGCGGAAATGTGGGTGCTGTCCGCCAGAAAGACCGATTTGTTCAACGATCTGGCCGGCAGACTGAACAAAAGCAGCCTGCTGCCCGGCGCGATGGATACGTTGAATCGTTTGAAGGAGATGGGCGTCAAAATCGCCGTGGGATCCTCCAGCGAAAACGCGGGCGGCATCCTGCGGCATTTGGGCATCCGAAAGCTGTTTGACACGGTGGTGGACGGCGGAGATATTGAAAATGGCAAGCCGGACCCGGAGGTGTTTCTGCTGGCCGCCCGGAAGCTGATGACGCCCACCAGCAATTGCCTGGTGATCGAAAACACTCCCGCCGGAATAGAAGCCGCCCGGCAGGCGGGCATACGCTGCATTGCGCTGGGAGGCGCCGATTCGGAAAGCGGAGAAAGCGAGCGGGATTTTTCTCTGGCGGATCTGGATTTGCCGGAAATCGTGAAAGCGGATAACGCGGAGCAGATAATGCTGTAAATATAAGGAAATTATATGCTTCGCACGCTGGTTTTTGGAGCAGAAGTGTGATATGATAGTTTTGCTGAAATGAAACATATATTAAAGGAGGTTTTTCATGCTGAAACAGGATGTGGCCCAAGCGGTTCTGGCAGAAGCGCTGAAAACGGGCGGAGACTTTGCCGAAATCTTCCTGGAGGATCGGCAGAACAACAACATTTCCATGCTTTCCGGCAGGGTGGAAAGCGTAAACAGCCGTCGGCTCCACGGCGCGGGCGTTCGCGTGTTTCATGGGGTTCAGGGCGTGTATGTGTACACCAACGATACATCGCTCCAAGGGCTGCTTTCCTGCGCCAAGCGGGCGGCGTCCGCGGTGAGCGCTCAGGAATACTATACCGCCAAGGATTTGCAATGGACGGACGTGCCCAATATTCATTTCATTCAGGAAATGCCCAATCAGGTAAAAACGGCCCGGAAGGTGGCCAAAATGAAGGAAGCCCAGGCTGTGCTGCAGGGCGCTCAGGAGATCGTGCAGGGCAGCATCGGCTATATGGACAGCGTGCAGCGGGTGTGGATCGCCAACAGCGAGGGCCTGTTCACCAGCGACACCCGGGTATATACCCGCATGAGCGTTGCGGCCATCGCCTCCAACGGCACGGAAAACCAGACCGGCTCCTGCTCTCCGGGGGGCATGATGGGCTTTGAAATCTTCAATACCAGAATCGACCCTGAAGCCGCGGCGAAGGAAGCGGTGCATCAGGCCCAAACCATGCTGCACGCGCCGGTATGCCCGGCGGGCATCATGCCCGTGGTGATCGATAACGGCTTCGGCGGCGTGATTTTCCACGAGGCCTGCGGCCACTCCCTGGAAGCCACCTCCGTGGCGGTGGGGAACAGTGAAATGTGCGGCAAGCTGGGCCAGAAGGTTGCCGCCGACTGCGTGACCGCCATTGACGACGGCACCATTCCCAACGAATGGGGCAGCCTGAACATCGATGACGAGGGCACCCCCACCACCAAGCTGGTGCTGATCGAAAACGGCATTCTGAAAAACTATATGATCGACAAGCTGAACGCTCGCCGCATGAACATGCCCATTACCGGCAGCGGACGGCGTCAGGGCTACATGTTCGCCCCCACCTCCCGCATGCGCAACACCTACATTGCCGCCGGGAACGATGACAACGACGAAATCATCGCTTCCATGGGCGATGGATTGTACGCCAAGAAGATGGGCGGCGGCAGCGTGGAGCCCACCACCGGCAAATTCAATTTCGCCGTGAATGAAGGCTACCTGGTCAAGGACGGCAAGATCGTACATCCTGTGCGCGGCGCGTCCCTCATCGGCAAAGGCAGCGAAATTCTGCCCAAGATTGACCGGGTGGGCAAGGATATGCAGATGGCTCAGGGCATGTGCGGCTCTATCAGCGGCTCTATCCCCACCAACGTGGGCCAGCCCATGATCCGCGTCAGTTCCATGACCGTGGGCGGACGATAAGAAGGGAGGAGCGGAAAATGAATTTGGATCAGTTTATTCAGGCTGTATTGGATGAAGCCCAGAAAGAAGGCATCCTGGCCGCGGAAATCTATCTTTCCTCCCGGGACAGCTTCCGGGCCATGTGCGTGCAGGGCCAGATCGCCAATTATACCGTGAACGATACCCGGGGCCTGAGCCTGCGGGGCCTGTATCAGGGCAAAATGGGCTATGCCGCCACCGAAGCCTTTGACGAGGAAGCCGTTTCCCAGCTGGTGCAGGCGGTCAAGGAAAGCGCCGCGCTGACGGAAGACGAGGACGTGCAGGAAATCTATCAGGGCGACGCGGAATACCCGAAGATCGAAAACTACCAGACCGCCCTGGACCAGGTGGAAGAGCAGAAAAAGCTGGATCTGATCAAGAACATCGAAAAAAAGGCGCTGGCCATGGATGAGAGGATCACAGCCCTGAACTACAACATGATTTCCACCAGCAGTTCCCAAACCCGCATCGTAAACCGCGTTGTTTCGGACGGCGAAGCCCACAGACTGGATCTTCGCTATCGGGACAATATGGCGGTTTGCTATGCCAGCGCCACCGCCAAGGAGGGGGACCGGGTAGCCACCGGTTCGGGCTTCAAGGTCACCCGCTATTTTGAGGAATTAAACGCGGAAGCCATCGCCCGGGACGCGGTGGAGGAAGCGCTGTTCATGCTCCATGCCTCCCCCGTACCCAGCGGCACTTACCGTGCCGTTATCGATGCCAAGTGCATGCCCGATCTCCTGGGCGTGTTCGCGGGTGTGTTCTCCGCCGAAAGCGCGCAAAAGGGCATGAGCCTGCTGGCGGGCAAGGAAGGAGAAATGATCGCTTCCGAAATCGTCACCCTCATGGACGATCCTCTGCTGCCCGGCGGCCTTGCCAGCCAGCCCTTCGACGCCGAAGGCGTGGCCACCAAAACCAAGGCCGTTATTGAAAAGGGCAAGCTGACCACCCTGCTGCACAACCTGAAAACCGCCCGGAAGGCAGGGGTAAAAACCACCGGCAACGCCGCCAAAGCGGGCTACGCCGGGGCGGTGAACGTGAGCCCCAGCAATTTCTTTATCGCCCCGGGCCAAAAAACCCAGGCCGAGCTGCTGGCCGATCTGGGCGACGGCCTGGTGATCACCGAGGTCAGCGGCCTTCACGCCGGAGCCAATCCCATCAGCGGCGATTTTTCCCTGATCGCCCAGGGCTACACCGTGAAGAACGGCAAGAAGGATCAGCCCGTGGAGCAGATCACCGTGGCCGGCAACTTCTATCAGCTTTTGAAGAATATCCGCGCCGTGGGCAGCGATTTAACGTTCCCCGGCAGTTCCATCGGCAGCCCCTCAGTGGACGTGGGCGAAATCGCCGTGGCGGGAAAATAACGCTTTGCTCATCTCCATGATGGCCGGTTCGTCTCAAAACCGGCCATCTTTTACTTGTCATTATACAAAGAATATGGTAAAATGAACAGGTTCAAAAAACACCGGCGCAAACCGATATACAGAGAGGGGCATATTCTCCATGAGCGAAAAGAAAAAGCTTTCTACAGGTAAGGTATGGTGCTTTGCCATCGGCCAGTTTGGCTGGAGCATCCAAAGCGCGTTGATTTCCAATTTCCTGGTCAATTATTATCAGCCCGATCCCTCCGCCGTGGAAGCGGGTCAAACGGTGTTCATTCCCCAGGGGCTGGTGATTTTCGGCATCCTGACCATCCTGGGCGCCATCACCTGGTTCGGCCGCATTTTTGACGCCGTGACCGACCCCTGGATCGCTTCCAAGTCCGACCGGTGCAAAAGCAAGGACGGTCGGCGCATCCCCTTTATGCGGCTGGCGGCTATCCCCTTTGCCCTGGCCACCGTGCTCACCTTCTGGAGCCCCATCAACGGGGAAAGCTGGCTGAACGCAGCCTTCCTGTTCCTGATGCTCACGCTGTTCTACCTGTTCATGACCATGTACTGCACGCCCTATAACGCCCTGATTCCCGAACTGGGCACCAATCAAAAGATCCGCATGGCCATTTCCACCGCCATTTCCTTCACGTTCATCGCCGGTATGGCCGTGGCCTACACCGCGCCCATGGTATGGGGCATGCTGGAAGGCATGGTAGGTAACCGGGTGCTGGCCATCCGCATCACCTTTACCGTCATGAGCCTGATCGGCCTGGTGTGCATGTTCGTGCCGGTGTTCACCATCAAGGAAAAAGATTACGTGACCGCCCAGCCCAGCGAATCCACCGCCCTCAAATCTCTGGCCGCCACCTTCCGGAACAAGGATTTCCGTATCTTCGTGGCCTCCGATATCGTATATTTCCTGGGCATCACCATGTTCCAGACGGCTATGATTTACTTCGTAACCGCTTTGCTGAAGCTGGATGAAGGCATGAGCACCATTTACTTTGTGGGCATGACGGCGCTCTCCGTGCTGTTCTACCCGCTGGTGAGCAAGCTGACCCCCAAATTTGGCAAAAAGAAGCTGATCCTGATTGCCTTCTGCATTTTCGTAGTCGCCTTTTCCTACACCGCCGCCATGGGCAAAATGCCCATTCCCGCGGAAATCCAGGGCTACATCCTGTGCCTGCTGGCAGCGCCCGCCATGGCCATTTTCGGCATCCTGCCCCAGGCAGTGGTGGCCGATATCGCGGAATGCGACGAAATTGAAACCCATGAAAACCGTTCCGGCATGTTCTATGCCGCCCGCACCTTCTCCATGAAGATGGGCCAGGCTGTGGCCATGCTGCTGGTCACCTCCCTAGGCACCATTCGCCAGGATATCGGCCTGGGCTACCGCATCGTGGCCCTCTGCGCCGCGGCGGTGTGCGTGATCGGCGGCGTGCTGTTCGCCATGTACAATGAAAAGAAGGTTTACAGCAAGATCATGAAGTAATCCAAACGGAGGATGAACATGAGCGAACAATTCAATGAAGACGGCCTGATCCTTTCCTCCAACTATGCGGATACCATGAACAGCGTGGTGCTGCCGTATCTGAAGGCAAAGGAAAAAGTCAGCGCCGCCCTGAAGGGATATGAAAGCAAGCCCCTGTACTGCGTCACCTACCCGGCGGACGCGCCCAAGGGCACGGTGCTGGTGCTGCACGGGTTTACGGAAAACGCCTATAAATTCGCCGAAGTGATTTATTCCCTGCTGCAAAACGACTTTTCGGTGGTAGCCTACGATCAGCGGGGCCATGGCCGCTCCTGGCGGGATGAAGGGGTGCAGGCTGATCCCTCTCTCACCCACGTGGGCGTGTTCGACGAATACGTGAACGACCTGAAAGCGGTTTGCGATATGGTGCTGAAAACCATGCCCAAGCCCTGGATGATTTTTTCCCATTCCATGGGCGGGGCGGTGACCAGCCTGTTTTTGGAGCAATATCCGGATGTGTTTTCCCGGGCCGCCCTGTGCGCGCCCATGATCGCCCCGAACAGAAGCAACGTACCTCTCGCCGCGGTGAAGGCCATCTGCCGCGGGGCCAAGCTGATCGGCAAAGGGAAACAGCGCATTTTCCTCTCCAAGCCCTACGCGGGGCCCGAAAACTTTGCCACCTCCTGTGCCACCGGCAAAGAGCGCTTCGATTGGTACGACGGGGTAAAGGCAGCCCATAAGGAATTCTGGAACAACGGTCCCACCTACGCCTGGACGCTGGAATCCATGAAAGTGACATCCCGCATCTTGGCCCCCGGCGCGGTGGAAAAAATCGTCTGCCCGGTGCGGCTGTATACCGCGGATGACGATAACAGCGTGCTGCCAGAAGAACAAAAGCAGTTCATCGTCCGGGTCAAGCAGGGAACCCACCAATTCGTCCAGGGTTCCCGGCACGAAATCTACCGTTCTTCCGACGATGTGCTGTTTCCCTGGTGGCACGATGTGCTTGCTTTTTTCAAGGCCGGACTGCAATAAAACGATGTTGGCGGGGGATAAAGCATTTTTATCCTCCGCCTTTTCTTTTTGCATTTACAGCAATATGGTCATTCTTCCCATGTATTTTCCAATTCCGAAATTTACAATGTAATTTTCTTATCCATATTGTACATCACACACAAATCGCGCCCTTAAACTGTGTGCGTTCTGTCCACTTGTAATTCTTTCTCCCCCATGCTATACTATGTCCCGCAGGTCTGCGGGCCTGCGGGCTGCCGGAATGAATCCGGCAAATTGCTTCGGCCACAAGCCCGGCCAGGAGGAGTGAATATCATGAACGTTCACATTCACGTCGATTCTATGAAAGCCGCGGAACAGTTCAGCTTTATCTGCAAGGAGTATCCCAACGAACTCTTTCTGCGGTCTGACAAATTCTGCATCGATCCCAAATCCACTTTGGGCATACTAGCCATGATGTATTCCGCCAGGGATCACATGATTCTGGATACCGGCGATATGAATGAAGCCGTCATGACCAAATTCCTTCGCGCCATTGACGCCTATATCGTCAAGGAGGACGCGGCCAGCTGACGCTCCGCGCTTCCCGGCGCAACCCATCAAAAATAATATGTTCTCCCTTCCCCGGTTCGTTCATGGCCGGAGAAGGGAGCATTTTTTTCATCATTTCGTCTCAATATGTAGTGGAATTGTAAATTCTTCATGCAAAATGTTGATTCTTTTTGGGATTTATACTATAATATGCTTGTACCGGAATATCAATGGAAAGCAGGTGAATTCAAAACCATGCAGCAAGTAAAACGTAGCATTGCCGCGGTTCTGCTGGTTGTTCTGCTGGTAAGCATGATCCCGGAGGCCCTGGCCGCCTCTTATACAGGCACCATCAACGCCGATAAGGTTTTTTTCCGGCTCTATGCCAGCACCAATTCGGTGTACCACTGCCAACTGAAAAAGGGCACCAAGGTGACTGTGACCGGCGTAAAGGGTGATTTTTATAAGGTCACCTACGATAAAAACACCGGATACGTGATGAAGAAGTATGTTACATTGTCCTCCGCTGCGGAAAAGGCGCTGAACGGTTCTTCATCTTCCTCCTCCGGCAGTTCATCCACCGCCAAGAGCACCAGCAAATACGCCAATATCACCACCATTTCCAAGCTGGGCGCCGCGCCGGACTATACCCAGTACGGGTCCTCCGGCGACAGTGTGGAAAAGCTCCAGCAGGCCCTGAAAATCAAGGGCTACTATAAGGGTGTGGTGGACGGCAAATATGGCGACGGCACCCGGAACGCGGTGAAGGCTTACCAGAAGGCCGTGGGCATCAGCCAGACCGGCAAAGCCGATTACGCCACCATCATGAAGCTCTTTGGCAAGGTGACCAATACAACCGTGGCCAACGATCCCCAGATGAAGGGCATCACCAAGATTTCCCAGATCACCGTTCCCGCCACCAGCCGCAAGGGCGACAGCGGCAAAAACGTGCTGGCCCTGCAGCAGGCGCTGAAGATCAAGGGCTATTACAAGGCCCCCATTGACAGCAAATACGGCGACCAGACCGTGGCAGCCGTGAAGGCCTTCCAGAAATCCAAGGGCATGGCCCAGGACGGCGTGGCCGGCAACGCTACTATCAAAGCCCTGTTCGGCAAAAACGCCGCCAACTTTACCTACACCACCGAACGGCTGGATTGGTTCAACGGCGGCAGCAGCGTGTTCACCGGCACCTGCGTGTACACCATCAAGGATATCAACACCGGCAAAACCTTCCAGGCCCGCCGCCGCTTCGGCACCAACCACCTGGACAGCGAGCCCCTGACCGCCTCCGACACCGCCATTCTGAAGTCCATTTACGGCGGCGAATGGAGCTGGAACCGCCGGGCCATCCTGGTCATGTACAACGGCCACGTGTATGCCGCTTCCATGAACGGCATGCCCCACGGCACCTACGGCGTAACAGGCAACAACTTTGACGGCCACTTCTGCATCCACTTCTATAAGAGCCGCACCCACGGCACCAACAACGTGGACGACGCCCATCAGAATTGCGTGTCCCGGGCCATGAACGCCACCTGGTAAAAATCGTTTGTCAAAACCGCCGGGCAGTTTTGCCTGGCGGTTTTTTATGCCCCTCAAGATACAAATTGGAATTTGACGATGCAATCGCCTCTGGCGATTTGCAGCGTTAGTTGCGGAACTTTCAAAGAAAGTGCATTGAGTAAGGAAAAAGCAAAGCATTATTTTGAACCCAAGGTGAACTCGTTTAGTTCATATTTGCATAATCTTCTCTGAGCATACCGTAAATATTATAGTCACAATAGACCGAAACCATTTTTCCTTGTCGAATTGTCCCCTCTTTTATGAAGCCACACTTCTCCAATACCTTATTAGAGGCAATGTTCCTTACATCAGCACGTCCGTTCAGCCGTTCAATTTCCGTATTTTCAAAAACAAACTTTACCACTTCCTTCAGTGCTTCTGTAGTAATTCCCCTATTCCAATATTCAGGATGAATACGATACCCGATATCTCCCATCCTCGAATTCTGTATATCAAATACTGCGATCATTCCAATAACCGTATTTGTTTCTTTCAAGACAATCCCCCAGTCAAAATCCAGTGAAGGCTTCCTTTTTACCCAGGGACGCGCGTCAACAAACATCAACTCCGGATTTTTTTCACTCTTGCTGGCTTTTCGTCCCCAATAGGTATAAATTTCATCTCTCCCCAACCATTTTTTTAAATCCGGCACATCTGCTTCGTTAAGAGTCCGAATAATCAGTCTATCAGTTTCAAGAACAGGTTTATTGATTTCGTAATCTTTTAACATGGTTCCTCCATCAAATCCCAGTTTTTCAGCGCATGATTGTTTTTACCATGCCAGCCCCGGCAGCACCTCGGCCCAATCCATGTCGCTGGCGTAATAGAACTTGGGATAGCAGGGCTGATTGTAGCAATTGTTCTGCCAGGCCACGCCCACCCGGTACTGGATATCATGGAGCAGGGTGAACAGCTTGTGCGGGGTGATTTCCGTGTTCATATAAATGCGGATGGCGGTGCTGTCCTGGGTTCGGAGGAGGATTTCCTCCCGGAAGTCCCCGAAAATGTCGGCGATCAGGCAGGGGTTCCCCTTGGTGCCGTTATTGGTCAGGGTATCCTTGGGCTCCAGCATCAGGCCGTGGGTGTTGTCCCCGATGCGGCCCGTCTGCACGCCGTGCAGATAGTTGACCCCGTCGGTGATCTGGGTGCTCATATCAGCGGCCCAGCGAATGCTGGCGTTGGTGCCGAGCAAGGGCACATTCAGCTTGTTGCCCTTTACGTCATAGGTGTCCAGCACCCAGCACTGTAAGCCGCGCACGCCGGGAACCACGTCCCCCACCATGCAGCGGCCCAGATCGCTGTCCGCCGGTTCGCCGAAGAATACCTCGCCCGTTTCCGCGTCCCGCAGGGCCCAGCCCCAGGGAGCCGCCTTCGCGCCCTCGAACACATTGAAAATCTGCATGCCGGGCCGATCGGGATCGATGACGCCGCAGTGCATGGAATCCCCGTGGCCGAACTTGGCCATGGAGCCGTCCGGCATTTTGCCATAACTGGAATAGAGCAGGCTGCCGTCCTGATCGATCACCGCCGCGCCGTACACGATTTCCTGGCACCCGTCCCCGTCCACGTCGGCCACGGCCATGCTGTGGTTGCCCTGGCCCGCCAGCAGGCCGTGGGTGGGGCTGGTGCCCTGACCCGCGTGGGACAGATAATCGTTAAATGGATTGGTCATCACCACATGGCCGGAATCCGCCGTGAACAGCTTCTGAAAATGCCCGTTTTTGAAGTCATAGGCCGTCACTGTGGTGCGGGTGTAATATCCCCGCCCGATGATCACGCTGGGATGCTCGCCGTCCAGATACGCCACGGAAGACAGGAACCGGTCCACCCGGTTGCAGGGCTCGATGCGGCGCATGCTGTAATCGCCCCAGAGCAGGCCGTCGTCTTCCCGGGGCACGGGGAATGCGATGGTTTCCAGTTCCTGGCCGTCGCCGCTGAACATCGTCAGGTATTCAGGGCCCTCGTAAACAAAGCCCTCGAACTGATCCAGCCGGTTTTTGTCACTGCGGGAGGGGGCGTATTCCTGAATGAAATAATCTGCCAAGGCTTCCGCATCCGCCCGGCTGAGGGGATAGGAATACCGCTGCCCGATGCCGAAGCAGGCTTCCAGGGTATCAGGCCAATGGCCATTTTTTACTTCGGGATGGTCCCGCCAGCCTTCAAACACATCCGCCATATGATCCCGGTAATCCTGGGCGGAGCAAACGTAATCGTCCTCGTTGGTGCATCCTGCTGCAATATCCTCAGGCAGCAGCGTAATATACTTTTCGCTTACGATGCCGCCGTTTTCATCGTACACCGTCATTTTGGTGCCCGGCGCGGTTTTCACGCACATTTCCGCTTTCCCGTCGCCGTCGAAATCGTACGCCATGAATTGGGTGTAATGGGCCCCGGCCCGGATATTCCTGCCCATATCCAGCCGCCACAAAAGCCGCCCGCTTAACTTATAGCAATCGATGATACAGTTGCCCGTATAGCCCCGATGGGACACGTCATGGGAATTGGAGGGGTCCCACTTGACGAAGTACTCCATTTCGCCGTCCCCGTCCACGTCGCCGATAGACATATCGTTGGCGCTGTAGGTAAAGGGCTCTCCCTCCGGGTGCATGGCGCCGGGCCGGGTCACGCCATCCGCGGGCTTTTGCAGGGGAATGTCCAGGTAGTTTTCGCCGCTTGCCCAGGGCGTTACAGCTTCGCACTTTTCCCCTTCTACGCCATTTACGATGGGGGCCGCCTGATAAAGGCTGTCCTTCGTTCCTTCCCGATCTAAATAATTGGTGCTGTCGGTCACGACGGCAATGCGCTGTCCGTCCCGGTACAGGGCAAAGTCCGCGCCGGTCATGCCCGTATCGCTGTAGCCGTCCACCTCATCCAAAAACAAACGCCAGGATACGAAAACGCCGTCCTCCCGGCAAATCGCCACCAGGCCCCGGCTCAGCTTTTCAAGCTGCTCGTGGAATCCCTTTTTTACCGGCGTTTTCAGCACCTCGCTGCGCTCCGTCACCGTTCCCCCGGCCACGGCTTCCACATACAAATAATGGGGAATGTGGGTGGCCTTTTTTAAGCAAAAAGAGGGCTCTTTCGTTTCTCCGATTTTCTTGAACGTCATATTCGGGTGATTTCTGTCTGCCCAATATACCCGATAAATATCCACATCCTTTGCCGCTTCCCAAGCTACGGCCACAAAAGCGTCCGCCAATTCCTGAATCCTGATCTGCATGGATGTAGCCCCTTTCCGTATCTCTTTTCCATTTATTATAAGTTTCCCGGCTGCTTTCGTCAATGCGTGCGCAAGCGGCAAACAGAAATTTTCCTGTAAAACCAGCCGAAATACAATTTCCCCCCTTGCGTTTTTTTACAAAATGGAGTAAGATATACAAGCCGTGTATGGCTGGGGGGCCCCGTGCGATGTTGCGGTGTGAACCCTGTCAGGTCCGAGAGGAAGCAGCAGTAAGCATCTTAAGCGTGTGCTGCGGCAAAGCCTGCCAGTCATATGCGGTATTTCTTTATACAGGAGGATGTAAAAATGTGGAATGTTCCCGGCTGTCTGAACCAGGATCCCGAAATTGCCCAGGCCATCGCCGCTGAATGCGCCCGGCAGGAAGCGCACATTGAATTGATTGCTTCCGAAAACTTTGTCAGCCCCGCCGTGATGGCAGCCATGGGAAGTCCCCTTACCAATAAATACGCCGAAGGGTACCCCGGGCGGCGCTATTACGGCGGCTGCGGCTGTGTGGACGAGGTGGAGCGCATCGCCATCGAGCGGGCAAAGGCGCTCTACGGAGCGGATCATGCCAACGTGCAGCCCCACAGCGGCAGCCAGGCCAACATGGCCGTTTATTTCGCCCTGCTGAATCCCGGTGATACTGTGCTGGGCATGAGCCTGAACAACGGCGGCCATTTGACCCATGGCAGCCCCGTGAACATTTCCGGCAAGTATTTTCACTTTGAAGCCTACGGCATCGATCCCGTGACGGAGTGCATTGATTACGATGAAGTGCGCCGCATCGCCCTTTCCTGCAGGCCCAAAATGATCGTGGCCGGCGCTTCCGCCTATGCCCGCACCCTGGATTTCGCGGCGTTCCGTAAAATCGCCGATGAAGTGGGCGCATTGTTGATGGTGGATATGGCCCACATCGCCGGCCTGGTGGCCGCCGGGTGCCATCCCTCCCCCATTCCCTATGCCGACGTGGTGACCACCACCACCCATAAAACCCTGCGCGGCCCCCGGGGCGGCCTGA
>JAUNMW010000300.1 GCA_030537395.1 Clostridia bacterium
TGACTCCTTCATTGAAAACTTGCGATGTTTTATGCGTAAGTTTTCAATAGCACATAGAGACCGATTATCTGCATATAATTAGCGAAAAGATATGCAGATAATCGACCTGTCGATTATAATGCCCCGATCTCTTTCAGATAGGCATAGGCGTCTGTGTGTCCGCGGAAATAGATGTGACGACGTTCCATGCTCTCCAGTTTCCGTGTCAGTTGCACAGCCTGGGCAAGAACTTCGTGTTCCTCTGCGGAGAGCTTGATCGCCCCCTCGCCCTCCAGTATCGTGTCAATAAAAGGATGTTGCTGCTTGATCTCGGCCAGTTCCCGATACAGCGCGACATACTCCGCATCCGTTTTGCGGAGATCCACCACAATATCGCTGTCAATTTCGGAGAAAGACATCTTCAGACGATCCGGCAGATCAGGATAGAATTCACTCATGTTCCAAGACTCCTTTTTTTGACATAGTATAACCACATCAGCACGAAAACTCAAAGCTGCAATGTCTCCTGCTGAGCGAGATTAAGCACGGGTACGCCTTTTCGCATGGCATATTGGACGGTTTCGTATGCGCCGCCAAAGTCGCGGTGAACACAGGCAAGCAGCACGTCGCTCCGATCCACCATCCAGCGATTGCGTTTATGGATCGCGGCCTTGGGGTGGATGTCTGCCAGTTCTATGGGGATCATAACATCATCGAAAGAGCTTTCATAGTAGTTCCTGTCGGTATTCAATCGGTTGGACATATAGGGCAGAACCAGAATCAGGCGGATCTCCTTGTCGTGGTGCCGGTGCTTGGCGGCACGGACCGCTGAAGCGCATTTACTGTCAAACTCGCCCATACCGCCCGTGTAGAAGACGAAGGTTTCATCCCTTGCGATAAGCCCGTCAAGCGCCGTCTCAATCTTTCTGTCGGCATCAGGGAGAAAAAGATTTCGGTGCCCGGCGAAGGTACAGCTCAGCATAATAAGGACCTATTTTTTCATGAAAATAATCTAACACCGTAGTCTACGGATATAGATTATTATAATACACTCGCCCCGTGATTACAATAATGCCAGACCATCACGGGGAGGCACTTATGGAGCTGGACTATAAAGCAATCGGAAAACGCATCAAGATCGCTCGAATCAATGCAGATATGACGCAGGAAATGCTGTCTGAGGCGGTAGAGCTTTCCCCGACGCATCTGAGTAATATTGAAACCGGGACGACGCATGTAAGCCTCTCCGCCATAGTCAGCTTGGCCAATGCGCTGTCCGTCACGGTGGATGATCTCCTTTGCGACAGCGTAATCAAAGCACGTCCGCAGATCGAAGGCGACATCGCCGCTGTTCTTGCCGATTGCGACGACTATGAGATCCGTATGATTCGCGATGTGGCAAGCGCCCTGAAAGAGACGCTTCGCCGGAATGAGAATCTGCGGAAATAAAACCGATCATTGCCGGCTTCCGATGGGGCCTCACAATTCAAATAGGAAAGAAAAAACCGATCGCCTTCAGTAGAAAGACGATCGGTCATTTCTATTTCTTTGTCAGCGCGCCCTTGTTTTCTTAACACTGGTTTATAGAACTCACTTGTAAAGCAATTCCAGATAGGCCGGGATCTTCCCTGCGCAATATAAGGGGAGATTGAGCAAACGGTAGGGATGTCCCGGAACACCATCCTTTTCAGGCGTCTGTGTTTCCAGCAGCGAGTATTGCTGATCGTACAACCGGATCGCAAAGGGCTCGCCGCCGTTGTCGATGAACTGATGCAGGGAGCGAAGGGTCCCGTCCTTGCCGGATTTCACCTCAGTGGGAAGCATGTGCCCCTGCCAGGAAATCATAAAATCAATTTCCGCATTGGATTGCTTTTTCTCCTTCACCCAGAACGTGGGCACGTTCAGCTCACGAGAGCTCTGGCAAAGCAGTTCCTGCCAAACCATTTGCTCGGCAAGCGTTCCCCGGTAAACATCAGACAGCTTGATGTCCTGGAAATACAGGGCCTGTATGCCGAGGCTGTAATTGATCAGGCCGGAGTCCAACACCTGTAGGCGGGGGCGGAGCTTTTTGTCCGGATAGATCGGCAACTCATACTGTTTGACGGGGTAGCGCAGATATAGCAGCATGGCGCGCTCCAGCTTCCTCATGCTGTTGCCCACGTCTACAGAACGATAACCGCTGTTTCCGAACTTTTCAAAGGTGATCCGATTGCCGCTTTCTTTCGGCGCCGTTTCAATGACATGCCGGATCACGTCGCCCTCGTGGGTGGTGGAGGCATATTTACTGACGTCATCCTTATAGGCCGTCAGCAGGCTGGAATACACCGGCGAGAGCTGAGAGAGATCCCGCGTTTCCACATAGCGGCTGACCGCCTCGGGCATGCCGCCAATGAACGAATACAAACGAAACAGACGGGACAGCTTGTCATGCGCCAGGGAAGGAACCGGTGTTTGACGGTAGAAGCCCAACGCGGTCTCCTCTCCAAGTGCCATCAGGAATTCCTCAAAGCACATCGGGAACAGATACAGGTATTCCACCCGCCCGACCGGAAAGCTGATCTTGCGCTTTTCCATCATGATTTCCAGCAGAGACCCTGCGCTGATCACATACAGCTCCGGGAGTTCCTCATAGAAATAGCGCATGAGCATGACTGCGCGGGCAGAGTATTGGATCTCATCAAGAAACAAAAGGGTTTTGCCCTGCCGCTGAATGCCTTTTTCAAGGCAGATATATTGGATCAGATCTTGGACGGAAAGATCATTTTCAAACAATCTGCGATCCTGATCGACCTCAAGGTTGAGATAGATAAAGGAATCAAAGCTCTTGCCGAATTTCTTGATCAGCGTTGTTTTCCCGGTCTGGCGCGCGCCGCGCAGCACCAAGGGTTTTCTATAAGACGAATGTCTCCACAAATCAAGATCGCGCTCAGCATTCCGATAGAAATCCATAGCAAAGCACCTCGCTTTTCAAAGTCAAGGCAATTTTAACGCCTCCCTCCATCAAAGTCAAGGCAATTTATGCCGAATCATTGACCAGAGTCAGCCCATTTGAGAAGCTCATGTCACACCATACCGCCATTCATCATATTCCTCCCGTGTGAGCTTCCCGGAGGCCAATCTGTCCCGCATGATCTGCCATAGGAACAGCATGCAGTAGAGGTGTGTCACGCTCTGGCTGGGAATGCTGATTTGCACGTTTGTGGCGCAGTTGCTCTGGGACAGTTTCAGATCATAGCGATCCTCCAGCGCGAAAAGGATGTGCAGCAGCGTGGCGGGATCGTCGAGATCCGGTACCGTCAGCGATGCGGGGGAAATCTCCAGCGCCGCTGCCAGGGCATTGAGCATGGGTTCTTTTGGACTGCGGCTGCCGCTTTCATACTGCGCGATCCTGACATCGGCGGAGGCGGGCGGGAAGCCCACCTCCGTCCCCAGTCCCCGTTGGGTCATATCCCGGCGCTTGCGATGGAACTTGATTCTTTCACCGACGCTCATGACGATCCTCCTTATTTCGGTCGGCCAGGCCGCCTTCATCGTCCTCACGGTCTCCGTCGACGATCTCATTCTCCCGCTTATCCATGTTCAGCGAGATATTGAGCTCATCCAGACGGGCCATCTTCTGCCTCAACTCTTCCTCCTGGGGGAAGGGCTTTTCCACCTCAGCCTTGGCATTCTCCAACTGCGCCCGCACGTTTTCCAGTTGCGCTTCGGCATTGTGCAT
>JAUNMW010000301.1 GCA_030537395.1 Clostridia bacterium
GCGTAGCCCCCAGCGTACTCCTTAGTCGGGACTAACTAAGTAATTTAAAGGGCGCTTTCATATAGCGTGTTTACCGCAGCAGCAGGCTCATGCTCTGCAGAATGCCCGCCACGAAGGTGTTGTGCCACACGATGCTGCGGCCGTCCTCCAGATCGAAGGCGTAGCTCAGCTCGGCGCTTTCGGGGGAATAGTTCAGCACGCCGTAGCCGTAGGGGTGCGTTTGGCCGTCGCTGTACAGGGAAAGGGTGCTGCCGTCCACAAAGGTGTCCCCATGGCGGAAGCGGAAAATCACGCTGTCCAGGGTGTCGCCCACGCGCACGCCGCGAGGACCGTCCAGCACGTCGTCGTTGATGGTCAGGGTGTCCACGGCGATGAACTGCTTCTGCGCGTCATAGTTCAGCAGCAGGGAAACGCCGTCCCATTGCAGCAGGCGCAGGAAGGTGCCGTCGGAATCCTCGGTCCATTCGTCCACAGGGGCGGGGCCGAAGGCAGCGATCATGGCTTCCGCGTCCAGATCCAGGAAATCGGAAACGGTTTCGCCGAAGCGTCCCAGGTTCAGATCCTCCCGCTGGAAAGGGGCCAGGCCTTCGCCGTCGTCCATGCTGGCGGGATAAGCGAAATATTCGCTGATTTCCTGCATTTCGCTGATGCCGTGCAGTTCTTCCAGCGCGTCTTCTTCCGTCATTACGCCGCTGGAACCCACAAAAATGCTGTTGACAATCCCCTGGTTCAGCGTGTAGTACACGCCCCAGATTTCCACGCCGTCCGGCTGCCAGGAATAAACGGAATAAGCGATGGTTTTCACACGCTGGCCGTCCCGCAGCAGATAAGCCACGGCAATTTCCGGCTTGTCGCCGCTGATGGACAGCACCGCGTCATAATAGGAACCGCTGAGCAGCGGATTATCGTTGGGATAAGCGGCCAGCACCTCGTCCAGCGTGGCGCCCAGGTACATTCCCCGGGGGTCTGCCTGTTCTTCATAGAGCAATGCGCTCAGTACGGCGGTGGAATCCGTCAGCGTTTCATCGGCAATTTGCAGCACGCCGCCGGAAAAATCCGCGAAGGTGGAGCCATCGTCGTAGGTGGCCACGGAGAGGCCTTCATCCTCCAGGGCAACGGGCCGCAGGGAGTCCAGATAGATTTCCAGTTCTTCCCGGGTCAGGGGAGCACTTTCCTCCGCTTCCACGGCTTCCGCGAAAGCAGCGCAGCAGGATACGATCATCAGCAGAGCGAGCAAAAGAGCGATCAACTTTTTCATGGCAGTTTCTCCTTTTATTATTAAGAGTTTAGGGTACAGAGTTCATTTTTATAACGTGAACGTACAGACAAATTTCATCTGTACTCTGCGCTCTGTACTCTATTCACTTTTCCTAATCGTCCAGCTCCCTTACGCCCTGGGGCGTAACGAGGGCATACAGCAGCCTGGCCCGGGGAGCGGGTTCTTTGGTAAAACTGAGAGCGGACAAAATCCGCTGCTCCGTATCTTTGGCGCTTTCTTCGCTGGCCGCGTGGAGGGTGCACAGCACGTCGCCGGGCTGAACGAAATCCCCGATGCGCTTTTCCATCACGAAGCCCACGGCGGGATCAATCACGTCCTCCTTGCGCATGCGGCCCGCGCCCATCCGCTGGGCTGCCAGGCCCAGGGCCGTGCCGTTTACGTGGGAAAGATACCCGCTTTCCCGCGCCCGCACCGGATAGATCACCGGGGCTTTTGGCAGCAGGTTTACGTCGTCGCACACCCGGCAGTCGCCGCGCTGGGCGGTGATCATTTCCTTGAGCTTGCGCAGGCCCGCCCCGCTGTCCAGGGCCTGGTTCAGCATGTCCAGCGCTTTTTCTTCCGTATCGGCAATGCCGGAGGCAATGAGCATCTGGGCCCCTAAGAACAGGGACACCTTTTTCAGCGGCCCCGCCGAGCGGCCGGCCAGAATGTCGATGGCCTCCTTCACCTCCAGGGCGTTGCCTACATGGGAGCCCAGGGGTTCCTCCATGCCGCTGACTACCGCCGCGATGCTGCGGCCCGCGTGGGCCCCGATGTCCACCATAGCCTTTGCCAAATCAATGGAAGCTTCCAGGGTGGGCATCAGCGCGCCGGACCCCGTTTTCACATCCAGCACGATAGCCTTGGCCCCCGCCGCGAATTTTTTGGAAAGGATGCTGCTCACGATCAGGGGGATGGAGTCCACGGTGGCGGTCACGTCCCGGAGGCTGTAGAGCGTTTTGTCCGCCGGGGCCAATTGAGCGCTCTGGCTGACTACCGCGCAGCCGACGCGCCGCACGATGGACACGAATTCTTCCTCCGGCAGGGCGATTTTCATGCCGGGGATGCTTTCCAGCTTATCCAGCGTGCCGCCGGTATGGCCCAGGCCCCGGCCGCTCATTTTCAGCACCTTGCCGCCGCAGGCCGCAACCAGGGGAGCCAGCACCAGGGTGGTGGTATCGCCCACGCCGCCGGTGGAATGCTTGTCCACCGGCACGCCGTCCACCTGGGGAACAAGCATATCGCCGGAGTTGGCCATGGCCAGGGTCAGATCGGCGGTTTCCCGGGCGTCCATGCCCTGCAGGCGGATGGCCATCAGCAGGGCGGCCAGCTGGTAATCGGGAATGGAGCCGTCCGCCGCGCCGCGCACGAACAGGTCTATTTCTTCGCGGCTCAGGGCCCGGCCTTGCTTTTTATTCTCCAAAACGGTTAAAATGTCCATCCCAAAACCTTCCTTATATTATGCTCCAGCGTCAGTATAGCATATTTTCAGCCTGCCGTAAAGCAAAAAAAGAAAATAAATCGTAAAAATATCGTAACAATTTTAAAAAAATACTTGACCCCGTAACAAAAATGTAATACAATGCAGGAGAAAGAATGGATTTTTTCATCTTTTGGTCGAAATTTGTTGAATTACGGCGCTTGAAAAGGGCCGTGAAACACGATGTGGATGGGGTGTTGGCTTTATGAAGCAAACTGAGATGATCAAACGGCTGATCGCAATTGCGTTGCTGCTGGCGATGACGCTGTCGCTGCTGCCCTCTGCCGCCCTGGCGGATGAAGGCAAGCAGTACGGCTATCTTGTCATCAATAATTCCAGCAAAAATCGGGTGGTGAATTTCCGCCGGCAGGCGAACACCAACGATGATACCAATTATCCCATTGAGCGCCTGCCCGAGTACTGGGTGGTGGAGGTGCTGGGCAAGGAAAAGGACTGGTACAAAATCAGCGCCAACATCAACCTGACCGGCGTGGGCGCGGCCAATTATCAAACGGGCTATGTGATGGCCAGCTTCCTGAAGCTGATGACGGCGGAGGAACAGGCCGCCTGGCTTGCGAACCCCACCAGCACCTACCGGCCCGGCGTTACCGCAGCCCCGGCGCCGGTGATCACCGCCATGCCCACCGTAGCCCCTGTGTCCGTGGTAACGGCCACGCCCGCTGCGGGCGGCATCCTGGGGTATCTGCGCACGGTGCAGCCCAAGGTGAACCTGCGGGAAGCCCCTGGCGGCGCGGTGATCAATGAAAAAGATCAGATCGCCCTGGGCTATGTGACGGCGTATTACGCCGTGATCCCCTATCAGGAATACGACTGGGCGCTGATCCAGTACAACGGCAAGGCGGGCTATATCCGGTCCGACTGCTATATGGTTTGCGACGCTTCCGGCAATGTGATCGATCCCTTCGCCACCCCCATTGTGACCGTGATCC
>JAUNMW010000035.1 GCA_030537395.1 Clostridia bacterium
GGGCGAAGTCCCCTGGCGCAGGTCTGGGGGCGCGCAGCCCCCAGCGTAACCCCTTTAGTACAAACTAACTGAGTAAGTTATTGGGCTCTATAAACTGCTTCATTGAAAAGATTTATTGAAAGGAGTATCACCATGAAAATCGGCGTATCTTCCTACAGCTTCGCTCAGTACATGAGCGAAACAAAGGCGAATTATTTTCAAATTATCGATCTAACCAAAGAAATGGGCTTTGATGCCATTGAATTCATCGACCTGAGATTAGAGGTACAGCCCGCTGAAAGCCTGATCGCGCTGGCGCAGCAAATCCGGGATTACTGTGCGCAGAAGGATTTGCCCATCGCGGCTTACACTGTGGGCGCGGATTTCCTGAACCATGAAAACGAGGTGCAGCGCATCAAGAACCAGATCGACCTGGCTGTGATCCTGGGAGCCCCTGTACTGCGCCACGACGCCTTCTGGAGCATGCCGGAGGGCATGACTTGGCGTCAGGCTGTAGAAAAGGTGGCTCCCCTCATCCGGGAAGTGACGGAATACGCGGCGGAAAAAGGCGTGCGCACCTGCACCGAAAACCACGGCCTGATTTTACAGGACGCGGAACGGGTAGAGGAACTGATCCGCACGGTGAACAGCCCCAATTACGGGTGGCTGGTGGACATGGGCAATTTCCTGTGCGCCGACGACAATCCCCTGCGAGCCGTGCCCATCGCCGCACCTTACGCCTTCCACGCTCATGTGAAGGATTTCATTTTCAAATCCTTCGCGGACGACGATCCTGGCGACGGCTGGATCCATACCCGCAATGGAAACTATATCCGCGGCACCGTGGCTGGACACGGTGTGGTGCCTATCCGCAAGTGCCTGAGCATTTTAAAGGAATCAGGCTATCAGGGCGTGGTCTCTTATGAATTTGAGGGCCATGAACAGAACCTGCCTGCCCTGCGCAGCGCCTTGAAATTCATCCGCAAAGCAGCAGAATAAACTGCGGCTGAATACAAAAAGAACCGGTCGGATTTTGCCCGCTGATGCAGAGGCGAAGATATTCCGGCCGGTTCTATTCGTTTATCTTTTCAGAGGGGTTTTCTTCTGCATGCTTTCATTAATAGTCTTTGGGCTTGGGCCGGAAGCATACGGCGGCCAGAAAACCAAATAGGACGGCGGCGGCAATTCCGCCGGACGCGGCGGTAAGACCCCCGGTAAAAGCGCCCAGCAAACCGCTTTCCTGCACGGCGGAGATGGCCCCTTGTGCAAGGGCATGGCCAAAGCCGGTCAAGGGCACAGTGGCTCCAGCGGACGCAAAGCGAACCAGCGGCGCATACAGGCCCATGGCGCTGAGGATCACGCCTGCCGTGATATACACCACCAAAATGCGGGCAGGGCTCAGCTTGGTTTTCAATATCAGCGCTTCTCCAATCGCGCAGAGCAGACCGCCCACCAGAAATACTTTCAAATAAGTCAGAATCATTCGTTGCCTCCTTCCAGTACCACCGCGTGGGCCACGCCGGGAATGGATTCTCCCTGCTGGCTGGTAGTTGGGCTGAGCAGCGCGCCGGTGGCCATGAACAGCACCCGCTTCCATTCCCCGCTTTGCAGCCTGGGCAGGATGCAGGCGCTCAGCACGGAAGCAGAGCAGCCGCATCCGCTGCCGCCCGCATGAATGTCCTCGTCTGCATTAAAAATGGTCAGTCCGCAGTCCATATACTTGCCTTCCGGAATGGGAAAGCCCCGTTCTTCCATCAACTCATGCAGGATGCTGCTGCCGATCTTTCCCAAATCGCCGGTGATGATCCGGTCGTAGTCCCCGGGCTTTTTTCCTGAATCCAGAAAATGGTGCAGCAAGGTATCGGATGCGGCCGGAGCCATGGCGGCGCCCATATTGTTGGCGTCTTTGATGCCCATATCCACAACCCGGCCGATGGTTGCGCAGGTCATACGGGCCAGCGCTTTTCCTTCCTCAGCTACCAGACAGGCTCCCGCGCCGGTCACGGTCCATTGCGCTGCGGGGGTGCGCTGATTGCCGTATTCCAGGGGAAAGCGGTATTGACGTTCGGCTGTGCAGTAATGACTGCCCGCTGCGCAGACGACAGGGCCCGCATAGCCTCCATCCACAAGCAGGGCCCCTAAAACCAGGGATTCTGCCATGGTGGAACAGGCTCCGTAAAGACCCAAAAAGGGAATGGACAATTCCCTTGCGGCCAAAGACGCGGCCATGATTTGGTTCAGCAGATCGCCGCCCAGCAGGGCCTGCACCCGTTCCCTGGGCATTTCCGCTTTTTTCAGGCAACGTTCACAGGCCTCCTGAAACATAGCGTGCTCAGCCTGCTCATAGCTTTGCTGACCGAAAAGCGCATCCTCTAAAACCAAATCATAAGCTTCCTTCCAAGGCCCGCGGCCTTCCTTGGGCCCCACCACGGCAGCGCTGGAAATGATTCGGGGCTGATGCACAAATTCAATGGTATGATGCCCGATACGATGGCACGGCAAAAAGCATTCCTCCCTTACCAGCGGATAAAATAATACAGGACGCCCACGACCACCGAAGCGCTGATGCCATAAACCAGCACGGGCCCCGCAATGGTAAACAGCCTGGCCCCGGTGCCCAGGACCCAGCCCTCCGGCTTGAATTCCATCGCCGGGGAGACCATGGCGTTGGCAAAGCCAGTGATGGGCACCACCGTGCCGGCCCCCGCGTATCGGGCGATGCGGTCAAACACACCGATGCCCGTAAGCAGCGCGGTCAAAAAAATTAAAGCAATGGAAGCGAAGGTTTGTGCGCCGGAGGCGGAAAGGGAAAGCCAGGCGGTTCCCGCGTCCGCGAGCATTTGCCCCAGCATGCAGATAACGCCGCCTACCCCAAAAGCCCGCAGGCATCCCTGGCCCAACTTGGATTGAGGCGTTATGCGGCGTACAAGATCGGCGTAACGCTTCAGGGCCTGCTTCCTATTATTTTGCTGATTCGTTTCGGACATCGTTTGGCATCCTTTCATTTCGGATTCGGGGAAGCGCGGCGGCGGGCTTCATCCGGATTTCCCGTCTGCCCGGCCGGGGAAGATCATCCAGGGGATGGGGAAAATGGGGAATAGACATTTTGAACCTCCCGGAAACAGTTATAGGCAGGAGAGGAAACAGAGAGTACAGAGAGCAGAGTACAGAGTCCAGATTTATATGGTTTACAATTCGGATTCCGTTTATTGTTCGTTAAACTGTATCCGAAACTCTGAACGCTACACTCTAAAAGCTCAGCGATCGAATAATAATGCAATTCAATACTTGATTATCCGTTCATAAGCCCAAACAGGATCACCCCGGCAGTTTTTCCAATGGCCATGGCCGCGGCGGCATACCGCATATCCGTGGAAATAGACAGACGGTCAAAGAACACGGGCACCACCTCCACCGCTTCCGCCAATGAGGAGGCCAGCATACCCACAAACAATCCCCCCAGGACCATCGCGGCAACGCCCAGGAATTCCGGCAGGAAGCCGGACGTGTGCACCGTGCCCAGGGTGGCACCGATAGCCAGCGCCAAAGCGCAAAGGCGCATGTTTGCCCGTATGTTCAAAATATCTGTCAGCCGCATGGGCAATTGCAGCATCATCCACAGCGGCGCGGCGCATACGCCTACCGTCACGCCGCCCATCAGGCCCAGCATCACCGCCGTCATGGGGTCAGCCCCGAAGCCTGCTCGGCGGATTGGCGGTATTCCTCCAGCTTGATTTCCAGCGGTGCCACCGTGCGGCGTTTCCCCAGCAGTGCGTAAAACAGCGCTACACCGAAAAATACCCCGGCAGCGTAGGGCCCGGTGATCATCCAGTCGTTTTCAGGTTGGTGTCCGGTAATCAGCCGGTACAGGGATTGCTGCGCATCCAGCATGTTCACGTCCGCGTGGAACCAGGTGATCGCCAGGGCGCTGCCCACCATCAGGATCAGAAATGCAAACACGGTGCGCAGCAGATGGGTCATATTCCGCTTGCTTTCCGGGATGATGTGCACAAAGCATTCGGAAGGCCCCAGCACCGTTATGTCTGGGAAATAGGGCAGCGCCGCCTTCACCGCCGCCATGGCGGGCAGCCGCCAAACACCCTCTTTTTTGGTGCATTCCACAGGCAGATCCAGCACCTTTTCGCCCTGCGCGTCCATGGCGTCCGCAATGTGGCGCAGCAGCAGCTGTTCTCCGGGCTTCAGCGTGGCCCTGGCTTTCAACTGAAGATACAGCATGGATAGATCACCTCGCTTCTTCCTGAGCAGTATGTCCCGAAAAGGCGGAAAATATTGATCGTTTTCAGAAGAAAGCGAAAGGAAAGTTTTGCTTTTTTCTTTCAGATATGCTATAATTTAAAAGTTTTATTATGCATGATTGGAGCAGGGCTATGAAGCTATCGGAAATCACTTCGCCGGCGGATATTAAAAATCTGTCCGAAGAGGAATTGGAAACGCTGGCTGAAGAAATCCGCGAGAAAATCATCAGCACCGTAGCGGTGAACGGCGGGCATTTGGCCTCCAATCTGGGCGCGGTGGAGCTGACGATCGCGCTGCACAGAGCGTTCGACTGCCCAAAGGATAAAATTGTTTTTGACGTGGGCCATCAGTGCTATGCCCATAAACTGCTGACTGGACGATACGAAGCCTTTTCCACCTTGCGCACCATGGATGGCATCTGCGGCTTTCCGCGCCGACAGGAGAGCCCTTATGATTCCTTTGATACCGGCCATGCTTCCACCGCTATTTCCGCCGTATTGGGCATAGCACGGGCCCGGGATATCATGGGCACGCATTTTAAGGTGGCCGCCGTGGTAGGGGATGGAGCGCTGACGGGCGGCATGTGCTACGAAGCGCTGAACGATGCGGGAAGCCGGGGAACTCCCATGCTGGTGATCCTCAACGACAACGGCATGTCCATTTCCCGGAACGTAGGCGCAGTTTCCCGGCAGCTGACCCGGCTTCGCATCAGCCGGGGCTGGATCGGCACGAAAAAAAACGTAGCGGAAGCACTGAAAAGAATCCCGGTGTGCGGAAAACCTCTGTTCAAATCTTTTGAAAGAATCAAAAACAGCATCCGCAATGTGCTGATCCGGGATAAATTCTTTACCGCTCTGGGTTTTCAGTATTTCGGCCCCATCGACGGGCACGATATCCAAGGCATGGAAAAAGTGTTCTGCCGTTTGGCGGAAATGGAAAGACCAGTAGTGGTGCACATTGTTACCAAGAAGGGGCAAGGTTTCCTGCAGGCGGAGGAAAAGCCGGAAAAATATCACGGCGTAGCCCCCTTTGTGCTGGATAATGGAAAAATGCGGGGCGAAACCGCCCCATCTCTGGGCAAAACAGCCGGGGAATACCTAAAGGAACTGGCGGGGAAGGACAAGCGTATCTGTGCCGTCACCGCCGCCATGACGGACAGCGTGGGCCTGGGCGGCTTCGCGGCAGAATATCCCAATCGGCTGTTTGATGTTGGCATCGCGGAGGAGCATGCCGTTACCCTGGCTGCCGGAATGGCGGTATCCGGGCTGCGGCCTTTCGCGGCGATTTATGAAACGTTCATGCAGCGGGCTTATGATCAGATCGCGGAGGACGTATGCCTGCAGCAGCTTCCCGTGTGTCTGATGATGGATCGGGCCGGGCTGGGCGGGGAGGACGGCGCAACGCATCATGGTATTATAGGCGTTTCCATGCTGCGTTCCATTCCCAACATCGCTATTCTGGCCCCCTGCTGCGAAGCGGAAATGCGCGCCATGATTGATTGGGCCCTTCTGCGGCAAGGTCCCGTGGCGATCCGGTATCCCCGAAGCGCGCCGGAAATCCCGATCGGGAAGGATACGCGTTTCAAAGTTGGAAAATGGACGGTGCTGAGAAGCGGGCAGGGTCCCATTCTTCTGGCATCCTCTTCCATTCTGGCGGAATGCCTGGAAGCGGCGGAGCTGCTGGCCAAAATGGGTATTGACGCGGAGGTTGTGAACGCATCCAGCATCAGGCCGCTGGATGAAGAATACCTGAAAAGAGCGAATGCAAATCAGAGAATGCTGATCACAGCGGAAGAACACGTTTTGGCGGGCGGCTTTGGCAGCGCAGTAGCGGAATACTGTGCTCGGGAGCATCTGAGCGCGCCCAAGGCCATGATCGGATTCAAGGATGCGTTCGTGCCGCACGGCAGCAGAAAGAAGCTGCTGCAAAGCCGCGGAATGGATGCGGAAGGAATAGCGGAGCAAGTGCGGAAAGCGGTGAAGCAATGAAGCAGCGGGCGGATGTTTGGCTGGTTACCCGGGGCCTGGCGGAAAGCAGGGAAAAAGCCCAGGCGCTGATCATGGCAGGCCAGGTATATGTGGGCGAAAAGAAGGTGCTCAAATCCTCGGAGCAGCTGGCGGAGGATGCTCCCCTTCAGGTGCGGGGCGAACAGAACGCCTTTGCCAGCCGCGGGGGCCACAAGCTGGAAAAGGCCATCACGGCCTTTTGGGCGGATGTGACGGGCAAAGCGGCCATGGATATCGGGGCCGCCACCGGCGGTTTCACGGATGTATTGCTGCGTCACGGAGCGAAGCACGTTTACGCTATCGACGTGGGCTACGGCCAATTGGATTGGAAGCTGCGGAATGATGAACGGGTGACCGTGATGGAGCGCACCAATGCCCGCACCCTGACGCCCGAGCAGTTTCCCATCAAGCCGAACCTGACGGTGATGGACGTTTCGTTTATTTCCATTCGGCTGATTTTACCGGTAGCCGCCGCCATCATGGGGGATGGGGGCAGATTCCTGACCCTGATCAAGCCCCAGTTTGAGGCGGGCCGGGGTCAGGTTGGAAAAAACGGCGTGGTACGGGAAAAGGAAATCCACGAACGGGTGCTGCGGGAAATCTGCGTGTTCGCGCCATCCTTTGGCTGGCATGTGCAGAATTTAACGTTTTCGCCCATCAAAGGCCCCGCTGGAAACATCGAGTTTTTAGCGGACATTCAACCAGGATCAGGCGAGGAAATTTCCGATGAATTCATTCAGCGTTTGGTTTCCCAAGCCCATATAGAGCTGAAGGGCTGAATTTCCTTTGGAAGCATCGGAAATAATTGCAAAAAAATGACGGAAAATTTGAAAAAGTGCTTGCAAAAAAGACTAATGCTGTGGTATAATTGTAATGTTGTGACAAACGGACGGTCCGCTGCCGGTCAGAAGGCCGAGTAAGAACGTCTATGAGGGAAGGAGGACACTATTCATGAGCGAAATTATCCGTTCGATCGAACAGGCGCAGCTCCGTACCGATCTGCCCAGCTTCAACGTTGGCGATACGCTTCGCGTATTCGTAAAGGTTGTGGAAGGCAGCCGCGAACGTCTTCAGGCGTTTGAGGGTACTGTGATTGCCAAGCGCAACGGCTCCAGCCGGGAAACCTTCACCGTTCGCCGCGTTTCTTACGGCATCGGCGTAGAACGTACTTTCCCGCTGCATTCTCCCCGTGTGGATCATATCGAGGTTATCCGCCGCGGTAAGGTTCGTCGGGCCAAGCTGTACTATCTGCGCAATCTGCAGGGCAAGGCTGCCAAGATCAAGGAAGCCGGCCGCCGCTGATTCTTCCTGGACAAAATTCGGCTCTTTGCGGTTTTTCCGCAAAGAGCCGTTTTGCATGTATAGGGTGTACTCCGAATAGAATGCGCTCCTTACCAATACCAATGTCTTTCCATTATAAATGAATAATGATGCATCCTTGGGTATTTTCCGAGGATGCTTTTTGCGTACTGTATTCAGTTTTGATTGGTGCTTTCAATGGGGGAAAGCAGCAGCAGCTCTTCGGGAATCTCATGTGTTGTCAGAGGAATTTCCAGGATTTCATAGGTTTCATTTGTATTGCAGCTATAGGCACGAAGAATGATCGTTTCGGGGGAAGCCTCCGTGGCGGGCAGGCTCAGCACCTGCCAATAATTGGTATGACGTATATCGCCTGTAATTTTTTCATAACCGGTGTGAAAGCTGGAATCCAGGGGCTGACCTTCTTTATCCAGCGCCTCAAAGCGCAAACCGCCGTTCAGCTGCCGATAAACATCCTGATCAGAAACGATATAGTGAATATCCAGCTTGCTGGACAAAAGAAAACCGTGGAAAGCGACGCCGTCCAGCAGCACGCCGCAAGAGGGGATTGCGATGCGTGGTGAGGCCGAGGACCACCATTTGAAGGGCCGGTAGGGTATCAGAACATCCGTATTCCAAAAAAGCGCAGGGGCGACTTCTGCATGGGCGCCGGCATGCAGCTGGATGGATAACTGAATGGGAAAATATCCGTTTTGAAGAATATTCGCCAAATCAGCTTCAATAAACGTATAATAAGAACCCAGTACAAGGAAATCCAAAGTACCGTCCTGATGCAATGTGGCCTCCACGCCGTCTTTTCTTTTTTCCACATCATTCAGAAGATCCGAATCGGGCAGAAAATAAGCCATTTGGGGCTGAATTGTCCATAATTCCAAACCGCTGCGCTGAGCATATTCGGAAACGGTTTCGGGCTCCGCCTCCGGGAGCAGCGATTGCATATTCGATTCGGTATAACCGTCAGGAACGATGAGCAGATTGTCCCGCAGGGGCTTTACATTCATATAGACCATCATGAACTGGCCGTCGTACAACGCTTCCGTGACGGTCACTTCCGCCACGCCAGGAAAAGTATAGGACAGGGCTTCAAAATACTGCACCGCCTCCCGGGTCTGGTCCAGCACGTCCTGATGCCGATTGGTTTTCAAAAAGCTGAACAGATCGATCCCGCTGATTTCCGCCGTGGCGGCAGCGGTGAACAAAAATAATCCGATCATTGCCGCTATCAATATGGCGCTCATTTTTCGTTTCATTTTTGCTCCTTCCTTTCTGGCGAGGTTCAGAAGCAGCGCCCTCTGCCGTTCCTCAAACCCTGCTGGAGGTTTGGGGCGCTCCGCGGCAATGCGGGCAATCAATACTTCATTTGTCATAGCCCGATCCCTCCTCCGTCAATTGCTGCTTTAAAATATCCAGTCCCCGGCTGCACCGGGAGGACACCGTGCCCTTGGGGATGCGCAGAATGCGGGCGGTGTCATCCAAAGAGATTCCTTCGCCGTATCGCAAAAGAATGGGCAGCCTGAATTTTTCCGGCAGATTTGCCA
This sequence comes from Clostridia bacterium, assembly GCA_030537395.1. Classification (GTDB taxonomy): domain Bacteria; phylum Bacillota; class Clostridia; order Christensenellales; family Aristaeellaceae; genus RUG563. Next base: position 9,101 of record JAUNMW010000035.1, read on the forward strand.
CATACATCCACATAGGCGTTTCCATGTGACAGCCGGGGGAGAATGGCGATAAATCTTCCGAGGTGATTTCCCGCTTCCTCCGCCGTAAAATGGCATGGCAGGCGTTCACTGTGCACCGCATCAGATAACCCGGCAGCGCATCGGGGTTCCGCAGACTGTCAAGATGCTCATAGGCCGTCACGGTTGCGGCGGATACGGCGTCCTCCGCGTCCGCGTCAGAGCGCACCATGCCGCGGGCCACCCGGAACATGGAGCCCCGCATCGTTTCCACGGTTTGGGAAAACCTTTGGTTTCGCTCGTTTCCGTCCTGCATTCCTGCTTCACATCCTTCGATTCTGTAACGCGTTACAATAGAAAGAGTCACGGGAAGCCCAAAATTCTCCGCAGAATTGAAAATTTTATAAAAAAAACGGAACGGGAAGAAGTATGCGAGCCGTTTCTTCTCGTTCCGTTTGTGGAAATACAGGAAACCAATGAACCTTTGCTAAATCACCTTTTTATCCAGCCAGGTGTTTTTACAGAACCGGATGACGAAACACACGCCCCGGGCGATCCAGTCCAGGTGCATGGCGATCCACACGCCCAGCAGGGAAAGGCCGAAGCCGTACACCAACAGGTAGCTGGCTCCCAAGCGAAGAATCAGCATGCTTACGATGGAAACGCCCATGGTAAAGCGCGCGTCGCCCGCGGCGCGGAGAATATTGGGCAGGCCGAAGGAGGGAACCCAGGTAAGGATAGAGCAGATGGCATACACCCGCTCGATTTGCGCGGCGACCGGGATTCCGGCTTCGGACAGGCTGAACAGGCGAACGATGGGCTCAGCGTAAAAGAAAAGAACCAGGTTCAGGGGAAGCACAGCCAGATACATGAATCCAATCAGCTTTTTGCCGTAGCGCTTGGCTTCTTCCTTTTTATCCGCGCCGATCAATTGTCCGATCACGGCGATGGTGGCAAGTCCAATGGCGCTGCCGGGAATATTGACCACACTGGATACGCTGTTGCAGATACCGTTGGCGGCGCGGATGGCGGTGGGGAAGGTGGTGATGATGCCCATAATGAGCACTTTGCCCACTTGAAACAGGCTGTTTTCCAGACCGTTGGGTACGCCTACCCGGAAGATTCGCTGGATCATATCAAAGTCGAATCGAAAATAGTTCTTTTGGCGCAGGGGCGAATCCAGATGGATCGGCATCGTGTCGTTGAACATGATGCGCAGGATCACCAGAGCCGATACGATCCGGCTCAGGAGCGTGGAAATTCCGGCGCCTGTGACGCCTAAGCCAAACAGGTTGATCAGCAGCGCATTGCCGCCAATGTTGATTACATTCATGGCAATGCTGGTGTACATGGACGCTTTTGACTTGCCCATGGCCCGCAGCAGCCCGACCCCGCCGTTATATATGCCCAGGAAGGGGTAAGAAAAAGCGGTGATGAGCAGATAGGTGTAGGATTGGTTCAGCGTGATGATATCATGTCCGTCGTCCATAAGCCCCAAAATAGGCCGGTGAAACAATACGATCACGGCTGTTACCAGCATCGCCAGCGAGATAGTGGACAGCATCAGCTGCTTTGCGGCGGCGCAGGCGCTGCTTCGGTCGCCGTGGCCCAGGTACTGGGCAGCCACTACCGCGCCGCCGGCGCTCATGGCGGAAAATAGATTGATGAACAGGATATTCAGCGTATCCACAGTGGAAACCGCGGCTACAGCACTGTCGCCCACGCCGGATACCATTACCGTATCAGCCATACCAACCAATACCGCCAGAAATTGCTCCGCGATAAGGGGAAGAATCAGCGCGATCAGCGCGCGGCGGGAAAAGGCTTCCTCCCCGTATTTCGCTTTTTTCATACATAATTCTCCTTTAAACAAGCAAAAGAGATACGCGCCAATGATATACGAAAAAACAAATTGTTATTGATGCTTTACTTTTTTACGCCGCTTTCGCAAAGATAGAATCAATAATACGGCAAGCACGCCGAACAGCACCCCGGCGCTGTCTATACAAACATCCTGCCACATGCCGGCCCGATCGCTGACCACGGTTTGGTGCAGTTCATCCGTGCAGGCATAAAGCGTGCCAACAATCCAGGCCAATAAGGATGGCTTTTGGCGTACCAAAAGACGAAACAGCAGCTTCAGGGATATGCCCAGCAAAGCGAACTCGGAAAAATGCGCAGCTTTTCTCAAAGCAAACTGCCAGGAACCAAGCAAAGTGTTTTTATCCGCCGGGGATAATTGATCGTAACGGGGATAGAGCAGATGAAGCAGCCATTGCGTGATCCCACTGCTGGTCTGAGAAGATTCGGCTCCTTCCTGAGCGGAGAAAACAAAGATCATAGCGGCAACGGACAGTACAAAAACCCATGATAAAATGAGCCAATAACTTCTTTTCAAAACATTTCCTCCGGAAAAGCGTTTGGCGTATCAAAAACCGGTCAAACGGCGAAACAACAGCCACAGTATCTGCGGGCTGTACCGAGTATATTTCGTTAAAATAAAGCAATTTCCTGCTCAATGGAATGAATCTTTTGGTATTTGGAAACTGAAGCATCCGGACTTCATAATCCGGTCATGGTCGGCATAGGATGGAACCGGGAGGCACATCGATCATGAAAAGGCAAGCCTGGCTGCTTCTGATTCTTTTCGTTTTGCTTTCAGTGGCATGCTTTTTTGAGGCAAGGCGTTTTGTATCGCTTGAAACGTTAACGAAAAATGAACTGCTGGTTTGGGTGGAGCTGGACAGGAAGCGGCTGACGGTATACGAAAACGGTACAGCCGCCGCTGTGTTTCCCATTGCAGTTGGAAGCGCGGACACGCCTTCTCCCATCGGCGTATTCCGGGTCGTCAGCCGATTTGTGCCGGAAATGTCCGGATTCGGCACTCGCTTTCTGGGATTGAATGTACCCTGGGGCGCCTACGGCATTCATGGCACCAACCATCCGGATTCCATTGGCAGCAATGCTTCCCATGGCTGTATTCGGTTAAAAGTCAAGGATGCGGAAGCTTTGTATCAAATGATCCCGAACGGAACGCCGGTGGTGCTGGAGGGCGGTCCATACGGTCCCATGAACTGGGGCATACGCACCCTTCGGGAAGGGGACCGGGGCGCAGATGTGATGCAGCTTCAGAAGCGCCTGATGCAGCGGGGTTTTCTTTTTTACGGCGCGGACGGTGTATTTGGATCAGCTACCCGGCGCGCGGTGATCGACGCGAGAAGAGCGTTTTCCCTTCCATCCGGTGATACGGCGGACGCGCTGCTTCAGGAAAAGCTTGGGCTGGTACCGTTTGAATAAAAAATCCCGGCCTGAGCCGGGAAAACGAATTATTGCTGCCAACCGTAGGGATAGACGCCATCCAGGTTTTCTTCCGCCCGCAGGATCCGAAGTCCTGGCGTCGCGCAGATTTCCGCAATGGATGTGGAGCCATTCAATCCGGCCCCGCAGAATCCGTGCTGTGTATAGAGCTTGTTATAATTGGAACCGGAGGCTTGCAGGAACAGCACCGTATCTCCTTCCACACTGTACACCATGGCGCTGTGCTGATGGCTGCCCTTTTCATCGGAATATGCAATGCGAACAATGTCGCCGGGCTTTAAACCCTGGGCTTCCCGCAGCGATTGAAAAAGGATCCATTCGCCGTGGGGATTCCTGCTGCCGGAAAGTAAATAGCCAAGAAATTGCGCAAAGCCGAAGCATTCGCCCCAGCCTGCCCTGTTGGGCCCGCCGGATTCGATCATATCACAATTCCAACGGCATCCGAACCAGCCCCAGGAATAAATGAATGGATCAAAACGATCCCTTTGAGGTTTGGGTCCAGCCTTTTTGACCTCCTGGCCATGATAATTCTGCGTTACATTCAATTGCGTTGACCAATACCAGCCGTCAAATAATTCATACGCTTCGATAATGACATCCAGATTTTCCGTGGAATAAACGCCTTGAAAGCGCGTGTCGGTATAGGTGCCCTCCGCCGCTTTCGCCACGGAAATCCGAAAGAAAATTTCTGCCAGAAGGATCATGACCAAGCATAAGGATTTCTGTTTCCGTTTCATACTGCTCCCGCTTGAATAGAATTGTGAAAATGAAAAAAGATTGCAAAATAATTCTATCATAAAATGCAGGAAAAGGAAATATCTGCATGGGGAAATTTCAAATTTTAGCAGCAATCGAGCGAATGAGCGACGGCTGTCGATTGCAAAGCCTGAAACGCTTGTCATCGATTCCCCGATTCGGAATTGCCGTTATGATGCGCGCGATGGGTTTTCGTGGATCATGATATGCTTTACCTTGGGAAATTCTCTTTCGATATCATCATGAACCTGTTCCGCGATCTCATGCGCTTCGTCCAGAGAAAGCCTGCCATCCACCGATACTTCCATCTCAATGTAAATTCGGTTTCCGAAGCGCCGGGTTAAAAGCTGATCCACAGCGGCGATTCCCTCGTGACGCAGCGCGCATGCCCGAATGGCGTTTTCCGTTTCATTATCGCAGCTCTGATCCACCATTTTGTCAATAGCGTCCTTAAAAATATCAAAAGCCGCTTTTGCAATAAACAGGCAAATCACCAGACTGGCGATAGGGTCCAGCACAGGCGCGCCCAAACGGGCCCCGCCAATGCCGATCAGCGCGCCGATAGAGCTGAGCGCATCGGAACGGTGATGCCATGCGTCGGCCATCAGGGCATTGGAATCGATGCGTTTGGCTGCCGCGCTGGTGTAGCGGTACATGCCTTCCTTTACAGCAATGGAAATCACGGCCGCGGCCAGCGCCAGCAGACCCGGCGTTTGCAGATTGCCTTCTGCGGCCGTGGATATTTTCTGAATGCCTTCGTATCCAATCATCAATCCGGTAATCAGCAGCACCCCGGAAAGAACGATGGCTGCAACACATTCCATGCGTTCATGCCCGAAAGGGTGTTCCCGATCCGATTCCTTCTGAGCGGCTTTCACCCCGATCATCACGATGATCGTGCTGAATACATCGGAAAAAGAATGCACCGCGTCCGACACCATGGCTCCGGAATGGGCAAAAACACCCGCAGCCAGCTTTAAAAAGGATAAAACCGTATTCCAAACGATCGTTAACCGCGATACACGCAGAGCAATCTGAGCCGTGTTTTCCATGGATTCCTGCCTCCTGAAAAAAGCATACGTTAAAAATGCGGGAACAAAAAAAGATTATGTCTGTCCCGCGGATTTTATTCTATGACGGTGCAAATCGCCATCCGCTGCCGCATGAAGCGACCCGGCTCCCTAAGGCCTGATCAATCAATAAAGGCATTATAACAGAAGAAAAGAAAAAATACAAGACGAACAGTTCCAATCGAGGGAAAATATGTAAATGATATTCTTCTTGTCTCCATGGGTGGAAAATGTTATAATGCTTTTGAAATCGAATACGGGGGACGGGAAATGGAGGATACTTTTATAAAGGAACAAAAGAAAGCATTACGGCAGGAATGCGCCCGAAAGGCCGCGCTTCTGCCAGGACCCTACTTGGAAAAGGCCAGCGAGGAGATGGAGGGGCTCCTCATACAATCCTCCATTTATCAAAACGCGACATCCATTTTTGTCTATATCAGTACGGACAGGGAACCGGATACCCGGCGGCTCATCGAACGCGCCTGGCAGGAGGATAAAGCGGTTTTTGTTCCCCTCTGCCATGAAGGGGGCCGGATGGACGCGGTGAAAATATCGGATTGGGAATGCTTGAAGCCTGGGAAACTGGGTATTCTGGAGCCTGACGCAGCCAATTGTCTGGAAACTGCGCAGGCCGTAGATTTGTGCATTGTTCCCTGCGTTTGCGCTTCAAAGGCGGGCTGGAGGCTGGGTCACGGCGCTGGTTATTACGACCGCTGGCTTCGGGAACACCGTGCTCTGTCCGTTTGCCTGTGTTTTGAACGGATGATAGCAAACAACGTTCCAAATGACGCATGGGATGCTCCAATGGCGTATGTATTGACGGAAAACGGGTTCTCTCCGGCGCTGCAAGGCAAAACTTAGAACAAGAAAGGCGGTAAATATCCATGAACATGGAACAGGCAAAACAGGATCTCATGAAGCTTCAGGAGCAAATGAGCGCTTACGATCACGCTATGGGCCTGATCAGCTATGACGGCGAAACCACAGCGCCCAAAGGAACCGCTGCCAACCGGGCCCACGCACTGGGAATCCTGAGCGAAATCACCTACAAAATTTCCACGGGGAAAGAAACGGTGGAGCTGCTGGAATATCTGGATGCGCATCAGCAGGATTTATCGGACCGGGAAAAGCGCATGGTGTATCTGCTCATCAAGGATATCCGGTTCATGCAGAAGATACCCATGGAGGAATATGTGGAGTATCAGAAGCTGATCGTGGAATCTCAGGATGTGTGGTACAACGCCAAGCTGAACAGCGATTTTGCTTCCTTTGAACCTTACCTGGAAAAAATGTTCGATTACCAAAAGCGCTTCGCTCAATATGCCGCTCCGGATATGGACCCCTATGATTATTGGCTGAACGAGTATGAAGCGGGCTTATGCAAAGAAAAGCTGGACGCGTTTTTCGGCGCTCTGCGACAGCGCCTGGTGCCGCTTATTCAGGCCTGCGGGCAGAAGCCTCAAGTCAGCGATGATTGCATCAAGGGAGATTTCCCGGAGGACAAACAGGAAGCGCTGGCCTTGTGGCTGATGGATACCATGGGGCTGGATCGGCAGCATGTGGGTCTTTCCACCACGGAACACCCCTTTACCACCAGCCTGGGTTCCCATCTGGACGAAAGAATCACCACTCATTATCATCGGGATGATGTATCCTCCTCGATGTTCAGCGTGGTGCATGAAGGGGGCCACGCGCTGTACGATACGGGATCGGATGAGGATTTGGCCTATACCGTGCTGGACGGCGGCGTTTCCATGGGTATTCATGAAAGCCAGAGCCGCTTCTATGAAAACATTCTGGCCCGCAGCAAGGCGTTTGTCCGTTTCCTGTTTCCCAAGCTGCAAAATTTGTTCCCCGAGCAGATGAAGCCCTATACCTGGCAGGATCTTTACCGCGCTGTCAACCGAGTGCAGCCCTCTCTGATCCGCACGGAGGCGGACGAGGTGACCTACAGCCTGCATGTGATGATCCGCTATGAGCTGGAAAAGCGGGTGATGGCGGGGGAAATGACGGTGCATGAACTGCCGGAAGCCTGGAATAAGCTGTATCATGAGTCTCTGGGCGTGACCGTGCCGGATGACCGGCAAGGCGTTTTGCAGGACAGCCATTGGTCCTTTGGTGCGATCGGCTATTTCCCGTCCTATGCCTTGGGCAGCGCCTACGGGGCTCAGTTCTTGAAAAAGATGCGGGAAACGGTGGACGTGGACGCCGATTTGGAAAAAGGTGATTTTACCCGGATCAATCAATGGAACAGAGAACATATTTGGCATTTTGGAAGCTTGCTTACTCCTCAGGAGATCCTGGACCGCACATTGGAAGCGCCCTTCGATCCCAACGTGTATCTGGATTATCTGGAAAGCAAATGCAAGGATGTATACGGCATTTGAAGCGGCAATTGAAACAAAGGAGGCCCCAGCACCTGATTCGTGCTGAGGCCTTTTCTATCCATTTTGATTGCTAAATACTTACAGCTTTCCGGCAATCACGCTGGCAAAGAAACCGTCGCTTTGAAAGATGGGGGCCAGGGTGCTTTGGGCCAGCAATTCATTGAAGGAATCCATGGGAATGATGGTGCTCAGGATGGGCATAAGCAGGAACGCCACATACACCAGCGCCGCTCCGCGCACCAGCCCGAACGCGCCGCCTGCCAGCCAGTCCAATTGCTTGAGCAGCGGCAGCTTGAATACATGCTGGATCAGGCTGACGATGATGGACAGCACCAGATAGCAGGCCGCAAAGCAGGCGATAAAACACAGAATGTTAATGGCGACGGCTACCACAGTGTTGGACACATAATCATTGACCGTGTTCAGCCCGGTGCCGCTGAAGGACTGGGTTTTCAGGTTGTTTTGCAGAATGGACGCGATGGATTCCGGCAGGGAAACGCTGTCCAGCACCTGCTGGATCACATTGTCGGTCAATTGGCTGACGGGGGTGGAGGCCAGGCTGTAATCGCCCACCCGTGCAACGGCGTCGGTATAGGTGGCCAGGGTAGAAGTAACCCCCTGGCTGCCGCTGACCACAGCGGAAAGCTTCGGCCCGTAAGCAAAGGCCACAAAGATGGAGATCAGAAAGCAGGCTACGGATAAAAGCGTGTGCATAAAGCCCCGGTACAGGCCATAAATCACGCTTGCGCCTACAATCACCAGGATCACGATGTCGATAATGTTCATTTGTCCCTCCTTGACAGGGAAATCATTTTCCATGATACAAACGAATCAGGCAGGCAATTCCATCCATAATATGCTCAGAATGCCGCGGAACACCGAGAAAAAGTAAATGGAATGCGTTTCGTTAGAAGCAAATTGGAAGCTGTCAAGCCAAATGGATTTTATAGCAGAGATAGTTTCCAACACATTTGAATCCGCATGCAGAAGCAACTTCTTCGTATTCTTCATCACAGAAGAAGGTCATTACTTTTCCATTTTTACGCTTGGCATCGAATAGCGCCGCATACAGCAGTTCTTTATAAAGCGCTGGATCATAGCCCCCTTGATCAATGTCAATTCCGAAAATCTCAAACCACCCGTCATTTGCATCCATATAGTAGACCGCGCCTTGTGGTAATCCATCTTTTTCTTTAGCAAGGATAGTCCAATTATCCAAGTCATCATATATCCTTTCAGAATTCCAATACATATCGTCTTCAATTTGGCTATGAAGCCTTTGAAAGCTTTGATAGTTTTCCTCATTAATTCGCATGATATTATTGTTTTCTGGAATGGCTTCTAAATGGTCAAGGAACGCTGTGTTGTTGTAATCATTCTCAATGCATTCAAATCCCTGTCGGGCAAGAAAGCTCACCGCAGAACGGTTCTCGGCGGGAAAACCTAAAAACAGATCGTATCCAGGAAAGTTTTCTTGGGCATATATCAAAAACTCGGAGATGGCCTGTTCTGCCTCCCTGTTGGTCAAAAAAAGGCATGTATCAAGATAATGGTCATCCGGAATCCAATAACAGTGTATCAGTCCCTGAACCTCTCCTTCCAGTTCATACAAAAGCATCTGTTCAGTCTCTCGATCAAATGCCTTGAATGACCTTTCAACAAACATCGCCTTTGTTTTGATGCCGTCACAGTATGTCGGATATCCGGACTTTGTCAGGTCTAAGGCCAGTTCATATGCGAAATCAACGCAGCGGTTGAATTCATCTATAGAACATAATCGCAACATTTTTTCTCCACAAATCATTATGTTATTTGCTTCTTCATTCAGCTTCATAATCTGCCTTAGCAATCCCAGCTATTCACTCAAATCACATGATGCGAAAATCACAAGATTTCCAAGAAGCAGATACGTCAGTCATCACCCATTTTCAGCACGGCCATAAACGCTTCGCCGGGTAATTCCACAGTGCCGAACTGGCGCATGCGCTTCTTGCCTTCCTTCTGCTTTTCCAGCAGCTTCTTTTTACGGGTAATATCGCCGCCGTAGCACTTGGCCAGCACGTCCTTGCGCACAGCCTTCACCGTTTCCCGGGCAATGATCTTGCCGCCGATGGCCGCCTGAATGGGAATTTCAAACTGCTGGCGGGGGATCACGTCCTTCAGTTTTTCCGCGATGGCTCGGCCCCGGCCGTAGGCCTTGTCCTTGTGCACGATCATGGTGAAGGCGTCGCAGATATCGCCGTTCAAAAGAATATCCATTTTCACCAGCTCGCTGGCCTGATAGCCGGTGATTTCATAATCGTAGCTGGCGTAGCCCTTGGAGCGGCTTTTCAGCTGATCAAAGAAATCGAAAATCATTTCGTTCAGCGGCACGTCGTACAGCAATTTGATGCGCTTTCCTTCATACTGCATATCGATGAACGTGCCCCGCTTATCCTGGCAAAGCTGCATGAGCGTGCCCGCGAATTCCTGGGGCGTATAGATGGTGGCCCGGCAGTAGGGCTCCCGCATTTCCTGAATTTCATTGACAGGCGGCAGGTTGGTGGGGTTATCGATGCGCATTTCCGTGCCGTCGGTTTTCACGATCTCATAAATAACGCTGGGGGCGGTGGTGACCAGGTCCAGGTCGAATTCCCGCTCCAGCCGCTCCTGGATGATTTCCATATGAAGCAGCCCCAGGAAGCCGCAGCGGAAGCCGTAGCCCAAAGCCACGCTGGTTTCTGGCTCAAAGGACAGGGAAGCGTCGTTCATACGCAGCTTTTCCAAGGCGTCCCGCAGGTTGTCGTAATCCGCGCCGTCGGCGGGATAAATGCCGCAGAATACCACCGGCTGCACTTCCTTGTAGCCGGGCAGGGGCGTATCGGCGGGTTCCAGGGCGTTGGTGATGGTATCGCCCACCCGGGTGTCCCGAACGTCCTTGATGGAGGCGGCGATGTAGCCCACGTCCCCAGGCAGCAGCGCGTCGCAGGGGGAGTAGGAGGGGGAGAAGGTGCCTACCTCCACCACGTCAAATTCCGCGCCGGTTTGCATCATGCGCATGCGCATGCCAGGAAAGGCTTTGCCCTCCATCACGCGAACAAAACAAATGGCCCCCCGGTAATTATCGTAAACCGCATCGAAAACCAGCGCTTTCAGGGGCTTGGTTTCGTCCCCCTCCGGCGCGGGCATTTGATTGACAACAGCTTCCAAAACATCCTCGATGCCGATGCCCATCTTGGCGGAAATCAAAGGCGCGTTCTGGGCGTCCAGGCCGATTTCTTCCTCGATTTCATTCTTTGTTTCTTCCGGCTGGGCGGAGGGCAGATCGATTTTATTGATCACCGGCACCGTTTCCAAATCGTGCTCCAGGGCCATATAAACGTTGGCCAGCGTCTGAGCTTCCACGCCCTGGGTGGCGTCTACCACCAGCAGGGCCCCTTCACAGGCGGCCAGGGCCCGGCTCACTTCATAAGAAAAGTCCACGTGACCGGGGGTGTCGATCAGGTTCAGGGTATAGTTTTCCCCGTTCCGGGCTTTATATTGCATGCGAACAGCCTTGGATTTGATGGTGATGCCCCGTTCCCGCTCCAGTTCCATGGAGTCCAGGATCTGATCTACCATTTGCCGCTGTTCAAAAACGCCGGTTTTCTCCAAAATCCGGTCCGCCAAAGTGGATTTGCCATGATCAATGTGGGCAATAATGCAAAAATTTCGGATATGGTTCAAGCGGTCATTCGCCACGCTGCCTTCCTCCTTGTTCATTCAACCCTACCATTATAAAGGATTTGGGGCAAAAACGCAAATAAAATATGATGGGGGAAAGGCTTATCCCTCGAATAAGCTTATCTGCCGGTACTTTTCGGGGAAAGCGCGCAGATAAGAAAAACAAGCTTCTGGATCATGCAAAATACCATGCTGCTCGCAGAAGGAATGAAACAGCCGCATGAGCGAAGCGCTGTTGGGGCTGGGCACATTGTAGGCGTTGCCATATCGCTGGGCGTATTGTTCCTTCAACCCCGGAAAATGCTGATCCAGCGCGGCGTAAAAGTATTCCCGGTCTCCCTCCCGCAGGGTCAATCCCATATCAAAGCAGATGACGCCCTTCACGTTCACCCGGGCGCATTCCTTCAGAATGGAAAGCACATTATCCTCTGTGTCATTGATGAAGGGCAAAATGGGCGTCAGCCATACGACGGTAGGAATGCCCCGTTTTGCCATTTCTTCCAGCACCTCTATGCGTCTTTTCGTATTGCATACATGGGGCTCGATCACGCTGCACAACGTATCGTCATAGGTGGTCAGCGTGATTTGCGCCACGCATTTGCTTTCGCGATTGATGCTGTCCAGCAAATCCATATCCTGGAGAATCCGGTCGGATTTTGTCTGCACTGCCGCGCCAAATCCATGATGAGCGATGATTTCCAGACATTTTCGCGTCAGGCGCAGCTTTTCCTCGCAGTGCATATAAGGATCGGACATACTGCCCGTGCCGATCATGCAGGGCTCCCACGCGGGCCAGTTTTAGCTAACTTCAAACACAAGCAAAAGGTTTGAAAG
>JAUNMW010000036.1 GCA_030537395.1 Clostridia bacterium
CGTACCTGCCCTCAGCAATTGCTTTGATAAAATGAACTCTCTTTTTTCTTTGCACAGATAGCGATATAACCGAACGATTCTGATTGCGAAATCCTTACTCTTTTCTCCGGCGATACTCACGGCAGGATTCCTCCAAAAAGATTAATTGTTCATTTACCGACATAAAGTAGCATTTTCGTTAGCGTTGAGTACGGAGAACTAAGATCATATCACCTTGATCGAAGGAAATCCATATTTACCGACTATATAAATCTCAACTCTCAACTCTTAACTCTCAACTCCCTACTTCTTTCTTGCTTCGCAATCTACTCTTGGACATTTTTCGCAGTCCGGCTTTTCCGCCGCTTCCTCCTCCAGTTGTGCCAGCTTGCTTTCGATGGCGTGCACCCGGTCGGCCACGGGGTCGGGCAGATCGCCGTGGTTCAGGTCGATTTCCGGACGTGTGGCGGGGCCGCGCACGATGCGTCCTGGATTGCCCACCACGGTGCAGTTATCAGGAACATCTTTTAGCACGATGGCCCCCGCGCCGATTTTCACATGGTTGCCGATGGTGATGGGGCCCAGCACCTTGGCTCCGGCCCCCACCGTGACGCCGTGCCCGATGGTGGGATGGCGCTTGCCGGTATCCTTGCCGGTGCCGCCCAGGGTGGCCCCCTGGTAGATGGTCACGTCGTCGCCCACCTCGGCAGTTTCGCCGATGACCACGCCGGTGCCGTGATCGATGAACACGCCCTGGCCCAGCTTGGCTCCGGGGTGGATATCGATGCCCGTGCGCTGATAGGAATGGAAATTGATCAGCCGGGCCAGCAGATAATGGCCCTTTAAATAGGCCTTGTGCGCCCGTCGGTGGGACCGCACGGCCTTGAAGCCAGGATAGCAGAAGAATACCTCCGCCCGGGAGTGAACCGCTGGGTCCCGGGCCAGCACGGCGTCCAGATCCCGCTTTAACGCGTCAAACATGCTCTCTCTCCTTCATGAAAAAAGCGCGCCGCTCTCCCTTCAGAGAACGGCACGCCGTCAATCCACTCTTACTGTTTGGAACTCGCCTTAACGCGGCGCATACGGCGGGGCATACTCGAAAATCTCTTTCCGCCCTGCTGCTCCCGGGGGCACTGCCTGGATCGCGGCCAGGCGCGCTTCCAGCCGATGGCGCGCCCTCTCTTTCACCGCTCCGTCCGGGCTTTTTTCCCGTTCTTCGCATACTGTATTATATGCGCGAAGGAGGAAAATGTCAATCCCCTGACGATTTTGTATTGCAAATCATTGCTGACTTTTCAAAAACGTGATAAGATAGCGGCAGGAAAAAGCCCATGGGGGAGAGAAAGTATGCCGATCATCGAAATCCAGGATATCGCCGCCCCGGAAGCGGGGCTGTTTTATCACTTGACGGACGCACAGCTGCGAAGCAAACAGGAACCGGAAAAGGGCATTTTTATCGCGGAAGGGCCCAAGGTAGTGCATTCGGCGCTGGACGCGGGATATGAACCTCTGTCGCTGCTGATGCGAAAAAAGTTTCTGGACGGGCTGGGGGCAGACATCATCCGCCGATGCGGGGATGTGCCCGTGTACACGGCGGAGGACGAAGTGCTGGCCGCATTGACGGGCTTTAAGCTGCAGCGCTCCTGGGTGCTGTGCGCCCTGCGCAGGCCCGCGCCCCAGGACCCCAAAGCAATCATTGCCAACGCCCGGCGCATCGCCGTGCTGGAGGGGATCACGGAGCCCTCCAACGTGGGGGCCATCTTCCGCTCCGCCGCGGCGCTGGGGGCGGACGGCATCCTGCTTTCGCCCACCTGCTGCGATCCTTTGCACCGCCGGGCGGTGCGGGTGTGCATGGGTTCGGTGTTTCAGGTGCCCTGGGCCCGGATGGGGGAGGACAACGGCATCCCGCTGCTGAAGGAGGCGGGCTTTCAGGTGGCGGGCCTGGCCCTGCGGGACGATTGCCTGACGCTGGATGATCCCCTGCTGCCCCAAATTCCGCGCCTGGCTGTTTGCCTGGGTACGGAGGATACGGGCCTGACCGAGCAAACCATCCATCAATGCGATTATATCGTGAAAATCCCCATGGCTCCCGGCATCGATTCCCTGAATGTGGCCGCTGCCGCCGCGGTGGCTTTTTGGCAGCTGAGGCCGGGAACAGAGACGCGCTGATCGTCAGCCGCTTCTGCATGTTGATATTTTGGCCGGGATGTTGTATAATAACAGCAGGAAAGAATATTTCCGTGAAATATCAAGCGCGAAAGGAGCAGGCGCCATGAAACTGATTATTGCCATCGTACAGGATGAAGATTCCTCCCGTTTGATCAATGAAATGATGAATGAAGGCTTCAGCGTGACCAAGCTGGCTACCACCGGCGGATTTTTGAAATCCGGCAACACAACGCTGCTGGCCGGCGTGGATGACAGCCGTTTTCAGGAATGCCTGGGCATTATTGAAAAAGTGTGCAAGAGCCGTAAGCAGATCGCCACGTCCCCCGTTACCATGGGCGGTTCCTCCGGCATGTACGCCTCTTATCCCATTGAAGTCACTGTGGGCGGGGCCACGGTGTTCGTATTGACGGTGGATCAATTTGTCAAGTATTGATGCTGCGTCGGGGCTGACCCTGCGGGAATGCGCGGCGGGGAGCGAAACGCTCCTCGCTCTTTGGCGTGATTTTCTCTCGGGCCGGATGGCCCACGCTACTTTGCTGATTGGAGAAAGCGGCGTCGGGAAAAAGACCATGGCCCGGCTGCTGGCTCAAGGGCTTATTTGCAGCGGGGAGGGAGACAAGCCCTGCGGCGTGTGCCGGGACTGCAAGCGTTTTATGTCCCGCACCCATCCGGACGCCCTGTTTCCGGCTCCCGCGCCCAAGGAAAAAACCATCAAAATCGACGCGCTGCGCGAAATGATCGATACCCTGTCCCGCCATTCCCTGGAGGGCGGCAACCGGGTGGTGCTGATCGAGAACGCGGAGCGCATGACCCCCCAGGCCCAGAACTGCCTGCTGAAAACGCTGGAGGAAACGGCGGACGATACCTATTTTTTGCTCACCTGCGATATTGAATCCGCCCTGCTTCCCACCATCCGCTCCCGGTGCCGGTGCGTGCGGGTGCAGCCCTGGAACGAAAGCAGGATCGAGCAGGCTCTTTTAAAGCGCGGCATTCCGGGGGATCGGGCCAAGGCGCTGTCGCTGTATTGCGAGGGCAGCCTGGGGAGAGCTTTGCAGATGCAGGAGGACGCTTCCTACTGGCAGGCCCGGGAAACGGTAAGGAAAAGCTTTTTGTCCGTGCAGGAAACGGCCCAGCTGCCTTCCGCCATGCAGGCGCTGAAGGATCAGAAGGACAGCGGGGACAAGCTGCTGGATATTTTGGAGCAGGAAATCCGGGCGCTGCTGCATGCCCGGGTGCTGGGCCGCGAGGACGCGGGGGACGATTTTCCGCCCCTGTGGCAGAGCGCGCCGCCTCAGGCGCTGCGCGTCATTTTGGAAGCTGTTTTTACCGCCCGGAGGCAGAAAAACGCCAATGTGGGCTGGGCGGCTTTATCGGAAGGACTTTTACAAACCATATCGGAGGAAACGATAAAATGGCAAGCGTGATCGGCGTTCGATTCAAGAACGCGGGAAAATTATATTATTTTGATCCGGGTAATTTTTGGCCCACCGCCGGGGACGCGGTGATCGTGGAAACGGTGCGCGGTGTGGAATACGGCGAGGTGGTTACCGGGGTGAAGGAGGTCAGCGACGAGCTGATCACCCCGCCTCTCAAAAAGGTGATCCGTATCGCTACGGCGGACGACGCCCAGCACGACGCGGAAAATCGCGCCAAGGAAAAGGACGCGATGGCCCTGTGCCAGAAAAAGGTGCAGGAGCATAAGCTGCAGATGAAGCTGGTGGGCTGCGAATACACCTTTGACAATTCCAAAATTCTGTTCTATTTTACGTCCGACAAGCGGGTGGACTTCCGGGGGCTGGTGAAGGATTTGGCTTCCGCCTTCCATACCCGCATCGAACTGCGCCAGATCGGCGTTCGGGACGAAGCCAAAATGATGGGGGGCCTGGGCATGTGCGGCCGGCCCGTTTGCTGCGCCCAGTTTTTAGGCGATTTCCAGCCCGTATCCATCAAAATGGCCAAGGAACAGAATCTTTCCCTGAACCCCACCAAGATTTCCGGCATCTGCGGGCGGCTCATGTGCTGCCTGAAATATGAAGAGGATCATTACGAAGCCACCCGCAAGCGCATGCCCCGCATCGGCAAGGACGTGCAGACCCCGGACGGCGTGGGCTTGGTGGTGGATCTGAATATTTTGAAGGAAACCGTTCGGGTGCGCATTCCCAAGGGGGACGGCACCGAGCAGAAGGATTATCCCTTGGCCGACGTGCAGCGCGTGGCCCCTGCCGCCCGGCCCGCCAAGAAGGCCGCCAGCGAGGCCCAGACCATGAACGCGCCCGAGGAAAACGAGCTTCCCGAGGATGCGGAGGACAACGAAGATACCCTGGATACCGCCGCGCCGGATGAGCAGTCTGTGACCGAATTTGCCGGGGAAGAGGGCATTTCCGAAGATGAGGCCCTGGCCGAAATTGAGGAGATCGCCGACGAAGCCGACGGCGATCTGGTAGACGTGGAAGCGGACGAGCAGCAAACGGACTGAACGCAGCATGAATAAAAATTAACGACAGAAATCAATCAGCAAAGCCCACCGAATTCGGCGGGCTTTTTGATGCTTGCGTCTTATGCTGTTTTCAGATCGGGAGCAGGGAGGCGAGAAAGAACAGGATTCCGCAAACCACATTGGCCAGAAGCGAACAGGTATCCTGTTCCTCCTTGGAAAGATCATCAAACGAAATCGGCGGCTCATCGAGAAAATCCGCCATGTCGCCATAAGCGCGGAAGGGGTCCTTTTTCGGTTTCTTCAGCTGCTTCATACGGGGAATCTGCAGCCCGTCCAGCCGCAGGTACACCAGATAGGCGCACAGGAAAAACACCACGCCTACTACCGGGAAAACGGTTGGCAGCGTCAGATGCGGCGTCCGCGGCTGCAGATATTGCTTCCATAGAAGCACGATGAGCAGCACCAGCACGAACCGTGTAAATACTTTATAGATCAGCGGGCGAATCATATCCCGCTGAAAGTGTTTCCTGAGCGGATGTTTCATGGCGGCCTCCGTGAACGATAAGAATCAGCGCTTCATATTATTCTTTTCCTAGAACGCGAATAGCAAAAAATGCGGTTGTGCTTCAAAAATGCGTGTGGAACAATGTGTGCCGTTACCTGGCGTGATTGTGAGAAAAAAACGGGAAAGAGGGCTTCTGAGACCGCCCTGCTTTCCCGGAGCCTGTTTTCATTTGGCCGCTGATTACAGCCCGATCACTTTTCTGTATTCATCCAATTCCTTTGCGTTGCCGTAGACAAAGTGATCCGGGATGATCTCGCACCACTCCGGCTTATCCACGGTGTAATCGTGACAGGACGGATCATAAATCTTCAGATTCTTTTTCCTCTCAATATACGGGTTGGGATTGGGAACGGCTGAAAGAAGGGCCTGCGTGTAGGGATGCAGCGGGTGGCGGAACAGTTCTTCACTCTCGGCCAGCTCTACGATGCGTCCCTTGTAAATGACGGCGATACGGTCCGAGATGAAACGGACCACGCTCAGGTCGTGCGCAATGAACAGGTAGGTAAGCCCTCTTTCCTTTTTCAGTTCATTCAGCAGGTTGAGTACCTGCGCGCGGATGGACACGTCCAGCGCGCTGATCGGTTCATCCGCGACGATAAAGTCCGGCTGCATGACCAGGGCGCGCGCAATGCCGATCCTCTGCCTCTGACCGCCGGAAAATTCATGCGGGAAGCGGCTGGAGAATTCGGGCAGAAGGCCGACCTCTTTCAATGCTTCCTGAACCTTGTTTTCGCGATCGGCATTATCCTTGTACATATGATGGTTGATAATGCCTTCCGATACGATATAATCAACCTTCGCACGCTCGTTGAGGGAAGCCATGGGGTCCTGGAAGATCATCTGGCAGCCGCGAATGACTGCCACGTCTTCCTGCTTGGAGATTTTTCCGCTGATCCGCTTGCCCTTGTAATAGATTTCGCCTTTGGTGGTCGGATTGATGCGGACAATGGCGCGGCCGATGGTCGTTTTGCCGGAACCGGATTCGCCCACCAGGGCAAACGTTTCGCCCTTGTAGATGGTGAAGTTGACGTCATCCACCGCAACAAATTTCCGGCGCCCTGTGCCGAACGCCACCTGCAGATCCTTAACTTCAATGAGCGGTTCGCGGTTCGGATCCTGATGGGGATGATACAGCGGCTTATCGGACGGCTTTCCGAAATCCGGGTCCTTCAGCTTCTGGATCGCGTCCGGCTGCGGGATCTGGGGCGCGCGCGGGTCCATCAGCCAGGTTTTGGCCTGATGGGTGGTGCTGACATCGTACATGGGCGGCTCTTCCAGGAAATCAATCGTCAGCGCATGCCGGTTGCGGGGGGCAAAGGAGTCGCCGATGATTTTGTTGAAAAGGTTGGGCGGCGTGCCGTCGATGGCCGGCAGCTTTTCGCCCTTCACGCCCAACTGAGGCAGCGCGCTGAGCAGGGCCCAGGTATAGGGATGATGCGGATCGAAGAAGATTTCATTGGCCAGGCCGGTTTCAATGATCTGTCCCGCGTACATGACCGCCACACGGTCCGCCACATTGGCCACCACGCCCAGGTCATGGGTGATATAGATGATGGTCATATGGTTTTCGCGCTGCAGGGTTTTGATCAATTCGAGAATCTGGGCTTGGATGGTCACATCCAGCGCCGTGGTGGGTTCATCGCAGATCAAGATCTGCGGCTTGCACGCCACAGCGATGGCGATGACCGCTCTTTGGCGCATTCCGCCGGAGAATTCATGCGGATACTGGCCGTAGCGCACCTCCGGATTGGGAATGCCCACGCTGGCTAAAAGGCGGATGGTTTCCTCTTTGGCTTCTTTTCCCCGCAGGCCCTGATGCAGCTCAACCGCTTCACGGATCTGCAGCCCCACTTTCTTCAGCGGGTTCAGGCTGGTCATGGGGTCCTGGGTCACCATGGCGATCTGTTTGCCGCGGATTTTCTGCCAATCCTTTTCCGTTTTCAGCTTGGTCAGATCCATGCCTTTATACTGGATGGAGCCGTTTGTAATCTCGCCGTTTTTGTCCAGCATACCTACAAACAGCTTGGTGAACACGCTTTTTCCGGAACCGGATTCACCGACGATGGCAAGGGTTTCGCCTTCATACAGATCCAGCGAACAGCCGCGGATAGCCTTCAATTTTTGTCCGCGGAGGGTGAACTCCACTTCCACGTCCTGGGCCGACAGGATTGGCATGGTGGAAAGGATTTGATCGCTGATTTTTTCAAACTGCAAAGCGGCTTCTGAATTTCCATTGCCATATTTGCTGGAAATGATTTTTTCACTCATTGGTTCGTCACCGCCTTACATATGGTTGCGGGGGTCGCACGCATCGGAAAACGCGTTGCCCGCAAGATAGAAGGTAATGGTGATCACAGACACAATCACCGCAGGGAAAATCAGCATATAGGGATACTGCATAAACAGACTGCGCGCATTGCGGAGCAGAATGCCCAGCGAAGGCGTTTCCACGCTGATCAGACCCAGGTATGCGAGGGTCGTTTCAAATGCGATGGTGCCGGGGATCGCCAGAGCAAGGCGCAGCACCACAACGCTGATGAGGTACGGGAAAATATTCCGGTACAGCGTTCTCCACAGCCCGGTGCCAAGGCAGCGGGAAGCCAGGTTGTATTCACGGTCCCGGTACATAAACACCAGGTTGCGGATGTTTCTTGCCGTGCCAAGCCAGCCGAAAAGAATCAGCGCCCCGCCGATGATCAGGTAGGATTTGCCCACCATCAGCGCAATGAGCGTCATATAAATGATGGTTGGAATATTGTCGATCAGGTTGTAGATCTCCGTAATGATCCGATCCAGCGAGCGCACATATCCCCACAGCAGGCCGATCACCGTGCCCAGCAGAATCTGGCCCGCCGAAACGCAGATGGCCAGAATAATGCTCAGGCGGGTCGCATACCACACCTGGCACCAGTAGTCCGCGCCCAGGGAATCCGTGCCAAACCAGTAGGTGCTGTTTGGGCTGATAAAGGCCAGCTTCGTGTCATAGTGAAGGGTGTTGACATCAAATTTGCTGATCAGGGGAGAGATAAAGGTGAAAACGAAGAGCAGCATGAACACGATCAGCATGATCACGGCGCTCTTTTTTTTCAGGAAGTTCTGCCATACGCTCTTCCAGTAGCTGTACTGGCTGTAGCCTGTACGCTCCGCTTCCTGATAGTTGTACTCCGCCGGGGCAAACAGCTGTTTTTCCGGCAGGGAGGAGCGCCTGTTGATGTAGGGGCGGCCCTTTTCATAGGTGTGCTCCGTGGTATCCACGTTTTGCTCGTTCACATCAGCCATGACGACATCACGGGAGTCATTTTCAGTGTTGATGCCCTTCAGGACGATTTTCTGCTTCTTGTCCATATCAGCGCGTACCTCCCTTTTTGGTCAGACTGATTCTGGGATCCAGAATGCCCATCAGCAGATCGCCGATGAACACGCCCAGGATGCCCAGCGTGGCGTAGAACAGCACAATGGCCTGCACCAGATTGGTGTCGTATCTGGAAATGGCCTGGGTCAGAAGCGGTCCCATGCCCGGAACGGAGAAGAAGCTCTCCGCGAGCAGCGAGCCGCCGACGGTGAGAAGAATATTGTAGGGCAGATACTGCGCAAGGGGCAGGAAGGCATTCTTCATCACGTGACGGAACATGACCTGGGTTGTGGTAAAGCCCTTGAGCTGGGCCAGACGGATGTAGTCCTTGTTCAGTTCATCCACCATATAGCGGCGCATCCAGAGCATATAATTGGCCGTCGATGCCGTGGAAAGGCACAGGATCGGCGGAATGGCCGAGGTCACCGGCGTGGCGCTTCGGAAGGTCATGGGCAAATTAAACAGATGCGCGCACAGATACATGATCAGCGTATAGCTGACCAGATGCGGCACGGCGTTGATGAAGATCGTATAGCCGCTGCACACATTGTCCAGAATGCCGCCCTTATAGCGCGCCTGCAGGATGCCCAGCACAACGCCCAGCACCAGGGCCAGCGCCAGGGAGCACAGACCGATCCGCATGGAAACCGGGAACTTGTCCGAAATGATTTCAATGACCGACACGCCGTGCCGGATCCGGTAGGATTCACCCAGACTGAAGGTGAAATGATAGTTGGCCGGATTCAGATGATTCAGGAAATTTTTGAACCCTGCCGCGTTGATATCCAGATCGACCCCGCCAAGCAGCTCTGACATTTTGCTGTGCAGCGTCGCATCCAGTTCATCCCGCAGAATCCCCGCCTGTTCCTCTCCAATGGCTTTCTTGGCATCCTTGAAGAGGGTCCCCAGCGCTTTGCTGGCCAGATTGGACGCAAGCTGTTCGGCGACAAAGGCGCTGTCTGTACCGTTTTCGCCCTGCAGGGCACCATCGATCTGCTTGGTAATAATGGTATCGGTCAGGATTTTATTGTTGATCTTATCAATTTCTTTTTCAGCGGCCTCCGCATCCGAGTAATACTTTTGAATGGCGCTTTCGACCACGGAATGGACGCCCTCGGCGACGCCGCTTTGAAGCTTGGTATTGATCAATGCCTGCTGCTTGGAGGCATAAATATAATCCACCTTGAACATGTTCTGGAAGAAATTTTTCAGCTGCACCAGCGGAGGATCCAGCAGGCCAGCCGCTTCCAGCTTGCTTTGCTTCTGGGCTTCGGTCAGCTTGATCAGCTCGTCCTCGGTAAAAAAGTAATCCGTGGGCATCATACGCATCAGAAGGAATACGACGCTCACAATGATCAGGATGGTAAGCAGCGATTGAAGCAGCCGTTTCAGAATATACTTTAGCATGAGAGCGACCCCTTTTTTTCAACTGTCAGTCATCAGCCCTTCTCTGCTGATGTTTACAAGGGTTGATGACTGACAGTTTCTGAAAGTGATAAGGCAGACAGCTTCCCTTCAAGGTTATTCTTTCGGGGAAGCTGTCTGCCTTTCAGGCAATCAAACAGATTTCCGAATCAATGAGGTTTACTCAGCGGCGTTGTAAGCAGCCTTGATGGCATCATATTCTTCGGTGGTGTACATTTCGGCCTTGGTCTCCCAGTTCTCATAGCGATAGGTGGAGATACCGTAAGCCGCGTAGCACTTGGTGTAATCGTTTACCTTGGTCAGCTGCCAGCTGATATCAATGTAGCAGGGGATGGTCAGCGCATGCTGTACGAAGAACGCTTCGCTCTTGGCGAACGCATCCAGACGGGCGTCATAATCGTCCACGATCGTACGGGCGTCAGCCACCATGCCGGTGAATTCCTTGTAGGTAGCGATCAGGTCTTCATCGGTTGCTGCATTGATGTTGGAATATTCGATGGAATAGTAGGCATTGTCTTCGCCGTAGGTTTCCTGGCCGACAAAGTTGACGGGATCGCCGAAGTCAGCGCCCCAGCCGTTGATGTAGAAGGAAGCCAGGTGCGGAGCGCGCACTTCGTTCTTCAGGGAAGAAACATAGGTCTTGATCTGGAAGTCAATATAATCAGCGCCGAGGCATTCTTCAAAGGTCTGCTTGAGCACTTTGGCGGTTTCGGCGGCAACCGTGGAAGAACCGGAAATGAAGTAGTTCACTTCGACAGGGAAGGTAACGCCCTTGGCAGTCAGTTCTTCGATGGCCTGAGCCTTGTACTTGGCAGCCAGTTCGGGATTGCAGCGGCTGTATTCGGTGTCGCTATACTGGACGCCCACCAGATCATTGACCAGGGTGGCATAGTCAACGCCCTTGCTGTTCACAGCAACGCCGGTGCCGGTGTAGCCGTAGTTGGCGCAGACGTAAGGATGGATGAAGTTGGTGCGTTCAAGATAAGCGGTCAGGTCCAGGCCATAGTACCAGGACAGACGGAACGCTTCATTGGCGATGGCGGTGTTCCAGTTGGTGTCCGGCGTGCCGTCTTCTTCCCACACGTCATAGTTGAGGTGCATCTGATAGGAGTATTTGGTGGGACGGGCTTCCACCAGGTACTTGTAATAGGGATTCTCGGGATCGTTGTAGATCGTGGTCAGAGCAGACTGGGAAAGAGCAACGCGGTCCAGCTGGCCGGCGTCAAACAGTTCCTTGGCCTTGTCAACAGACTCCACCATGGTGATGACGACTTCGTCAAACAGCTTGCTCTCTTCGTTCCAGTACAGGGGGTTCTTGGTGAGGATCTTTTCAGAGCCTTCGTTGTAGGTGGTCACGGTGTAGGGGCCGGAATACCACATTTTGTCGGGGGTCAGAGCCCGGGTGCCTTCCACGCCCAGTTCATCGATCATGCCCTGGGGAATGGGATACAGGCAGGCATAGGTGGCAACGGAGTCAAAGTAAGGAGTGGAATCCTTGCAGGTGTACACGATGGTGTATTCATCGGGAGTGGTGATGCCAACCGTTTCCAGGAACTTGCCGTCATAGGTCAGGGCAGCCGCTTCCTCGGGGCTGGTTTCGGCCAGGGTCTTGGTGTACTCGTAGTACTCTTCCGCGCCCTTCAGCGTTTCAAAAGCCATGGAGGTGTTGGTCGCTTCGTTCTTGGCATAGTTGAGGGTCCATTCCAGGCCGGTCAGCCAGTCTTCGGCAACCACGTCGCCCTTGTATTCGCCGTTGGCGTCAACCCATACCATGTTGTCACGAAGATGGAACGTCCAAACGACGGATTCATCATCATGCTCCCAGGCATAAGCGGCCAGGCCAACCAGCGCGCCGGTATTGTCGTTATAGACAAGTCCGTCAAGGCAGTTGTTCAGAACGTTCAGTTCCTTGGCGCCCTGAGACATCTGGATCAGCCAGTATTCCATTTCGTTGGTCGTGGTCTGATAATCATGATACACTTTCAGCTCTTCAGCGGAAGAAAGGCTGACGCAGCCGAGAGCCAGAGCAATGACCAGAACCAGGGACAGAATCTTTTTCATACGATTTCCTCCTTGAGATAATTCTCATGAATCGGGCTGATTTGCATCGAGCCCATTCATTTTTTGCCATTTTATATGGATATAAAATATTTGTCAATGTTTCAAATGGGCGTCCAAGGGAAAAAGACAATTAAAAAGCAATATACAAAGGAAATTTTGGTTTTTACAGCTTGCAATTCCATATATTTCCAATTGCGTGCACAGTTTTCAGCCGGAAGAACGCGCTGGCTTCGCTTCTGACCCAAAAACGGGCGGCAGGAAAGGGACCCCCTGAGAAGACATAAAAAACGCGCCTGGGGGCAAGATGCTGCCTCCCGGCGCGTAGGAAACTGGATTTGCGGCGGCGCAGTTCATCGAACGCCGCGCCGTATTTCCTTACTGAAATGTCTTTGAATGAATGCTCGCTGATCGTTTACCGTTTGTCCCGATCGATCAATTCCAGAGAGATAACGGACAGGACGGCGAATACGATGATGAATATGCCCAGCGTGACCCAATTATCGATGATGTTGCTTTCTGTGCGCTCGTAATCCGGTTTCCGGGCGGCTTCGGCGGTTTTTTCCTGCACCATGGTTTTCACGTTTTGCTCGCCGAACAGATCGAACAGATCGGACATGGTGGCTTTCAGGGTGATCGTCCGGTCCCGCTGGGCCTGAATGGCCTGATTATTCTTTAAAAAGTCCGCGATATCGCCCAGGGTCACGGGATCATTCAATTGCTTATCCTTCAGCGCGCCCGTGATTTCCTCTGCGTGCAGGAATTCCAGCACGTCGCCCACGGTGAGCGTGGCGCCGATTTCATGGTTCAGCACGTCGTTCATATCCGCATTGCCCAGCAGGTTGGTTATCAGATCATCCACGGTCAGGCTGGCGGTCTGGGCCCAGCTGTTTTCCGGCAGAATCTCAAAATCCCGTACGGATTTGAAAAGCTCCTCGGTATGAAGCGCTTCCAGCAGGCTGCGGATGGTAACGGGATGGGCCACTTCCTTCTGCCGCAGCTCCAGGGCCTCGTCGGCGCTGCTTAAAATATCCGCCGCTTCGCCCACGGTAAAGGATTTCAGCACCTCCATATCCCGGCGCTTTTCAACGGCGGGGCTGTCCAGCAGATCCAGGATCTGGCCCACGGTAACGGTGCCGCCCACTTCGTTGCTGCGCATGGAATTCAGCGTTTTCCAGCCGGTGACCATGGGAACTTCATTGTAGCCGGACTGGGCGGCCAGCACCTTCAGGCCATAATTGGAAATGGTGTAATTGGCAATGGGCTTGGTCCATTCGGGCAGAGGAAGCAGGCCGCCTGAGAAAACCAGTTGAAAGATCAGCACGAAAGGCATCACCGTCATGGCCCCGGTGGTGGTGTGGGAAAGGCTGGAAATGAACAGGCTGAGCATATCCGAAGCGTAGGAAATGAGCAGCATGCTGATGGCCACGTCGATCAGCATCCAGTCCGTCATAAAGCCGGGAATGGGGAATTCCACCCCCATGAACAGCATCACGTACATGGAAATGCCCGTTTGCGCGGCGCACAGGCCAAATTGATAAATCATATGCGCCGCGATGTAGGAGGTAACGTGCATGCCGGAGCGGTGTTCCCGCTTGATAATGGGCCTCTCGCGGCAAATGGCCTGGATGGAATTGAAGCAGCCGTTCCAGATGGCCACGCAGGTGAGCGCGAAAGCGCCCATCAGGTTGCCTTCCATGTTATGAAAGAAATCCTCATGGATCACCATGGACACCAGCGCGGCGATGACGGCGGCCAGGGGCAGCATGATCCAGTCGCGTTGGTTAATGAAAAAACGAAGCTGCTTGCCTAAATAGATGAGCACCTGACTGCTGCGGCCCCGGTGGCGAATCCTGCGCACCCGGCGGTTTTGATTCACATTCAACTCAGCCATGCTGCACCTCCGCGTATTTCAGAATAAATTCGTCTGCCCGGCCTTCGCCGCCTTCCTCCTGGCGATTGACGGATTTGACGATTTCTTCCATCTTATCTTTTCCGAAGAAGGTTCTTGCCTCCTGAATGGAGCCGTAATAAGCGAGCCGTCCGGTGCGTTTGCCGTCCTTTGCCAGCACGATCACATCGTCAAACAGATCGATCACCCGGTCCGGGGTATGGGTGATCACGATGATGATCTTGCCCTGATCGGCGATTTGACGAAGCTGCTGGAACAGCTCCCGGGCCATGACGCCGTCCAGGCCGCTGTCGGGCTCGTCCAGAATGAACAGGGAGGGGTTGGAGATGAATTCCATGGCGATGGACAGGCGCTTGCGCTGGCCGCCGGACAGCTTGCTGACCAAATTGTTTTTCACGGGGGTCAGGCCGAAAATCTTCATTACGTCCTCCACCCGCGTGTTCCGCTCCGCTCTGGTAAAACTGCTCGGCAGGCGCATGGCGGCGGCGTCGGTCAAGGTGCGCAGCACGCTGTCCGATCCCCGCATCAGGTCCAATTGCGGCACGAAGCCGATATCATACTGCATTTCTTTATAGTTTTTGTACATGTTCCGGCCATTGAGCACCACCTCCGCATCGGCTTTTTCATAGCCGTTGACGGCGTTTAGGAAAGTGGTTTTGCCCGCGCCGCTGCCGCCCAGCAGCAGCACCATATGGCCGGGCTGAATATACATATGAATATCCCGCAAAAGATACTTTTTCCGGAAGTATTCGGTGGTGGTACGCTCCTCCAGGTTCACGGTCAGGCCGTTATCCAGCACGGCGGCCTTGCTGCCGGAAAAGAAATTCGCCGCTTCGGATTTGATTTCTTCCACCTTCCAAAGGGGCTGATAGCGCTTGAGCCAGCCCCACAGCAGGGCGGGAACAAAGCTTATGAACATCCAGGGAATGATCCACACCTTTTTCTGGTCGTATACTTCGATCAGGCCCAGGGCGATCCTGATATCATAGACGATGGTGATGAGCTGAAGCAGCAGCACGATCACGAACATGAACAAGAATGAGTTTTCTGAAAGCGGAAGGAAAAAACCGACGGCGGAAAAAACGATGTTCAGGATTTTCAAAAAAGCCGCCACATGGCCCTCAGCTACCCGACCCGCGCAGGCACCGAGCTGGTATTCCCGGGCGACGGGAACAAAGACCCACCAAGATGGGATGCCGCTTTTTTTATAGATGCCCCATATTCCAACCCAATAGAGAAAGCTCATGGTCAATTGCCATGGAGCGTTCAGGCCGGCATCAAAAAAAATGTCCAGAATAAAATTGACAACGTTCATTCCAGCACCTCCAAGGGTATCCTTTGTTGCAATGAATTGCGCGATCTTTTCTCCATCGGGAAAATATTCCTGTTCTATTTCGCCGCTGAATCGCCGATTCCCTTCTGTTCGATGCGTTCAAAATGTTTTTTTGCTTAACAAATTATGGATGTTTTATGAAGAAAGTTTTATACCAATGATTCCCATGAAAAGGTGCTTGTACATCAGAAAAGAGGCTGCCTCCGTTTGAAGGAGACAGCCCCTTTGAATGGTTTGAGCCAGGTTTATTCGGCAGCCACGAAGTCCAGATCGCTCAGGAAATCGATGGCCATCTGAATGTCCGCATCGGTCAGGGATTCGGAAGCATCGTTGGTCAGGTTGCGCAGCAGCACGAATTCCAGCTCGTAGCCTTCGTAAATGGTGTAGAAGTCCACGAAATCCACAGAATCGGCCATTTCTTTGACCACCATCAGCTTGGTGCCGTGGGCGGTTTCGGTGTAGGAAATTTCCACTTCGTCTTCTTCCTGGAAGGTTTCGGCGATCTTGGCCAGCGCTTCGTCGTCCAGGTCGTTCAGGCGCTTCACATTCGCCAGCAGTTCATCGTACATGATGGACAGGAGCATGGAGGGCTTGCTTTCATCCTCGCTCGTGACAGCGTAATAATATCCGCCATTGTCCACATCCAGGGGAGAAACCACATAGCCCTCGGGCAGAGCGCACTGGAGCGTGAACGCGCCGTTCAGGTTGATTTCGCCCAGGGTTTCTTTTTCGGCAGCGGCAGTGGGCGCTGTGAAGCTGATGGGGGTAGCGCCGGTCATGGCGTCGGGGGCCAGCAGGGTGATGGGAGCTTCTTCAATGGACAGGGTGCTGAAAACGCCTTCATAGCCGCTTTCGGTGGTGAACTTCAGGGTCAGGCGGTGATGGCCGTCTTCGCTGGCGGGGATGATATGGGACAGTATCATGGATTCGCCACTGCGCATACCGCCGTTATCAAAGGTTACCTGGCTGGCGGCGCCGCTCACGTTATCGATCAACTGCAGGGAGAGTACGTTTTCGCCGGTCATATTGTAAATGGTGTAAACCCCCTCCTGCCGTTCGGCGGTTTCCGCCAAAGCGGATACGCAGCCCAGCAGCAGAGCCATGCACAGCGCGATCGCAATCAGTTTTTTCATTGTCAATTACCTTCCTTATCTTTCATGATGGCAGATGCGGTCTGCCGATGGTTTTTTGGGAGCGGATTACTTGCGGGTCATGTAATTCCGGCTGACAAAGCCGATCATGCCGGTGGCGGGATCCTGCACCTGATACCAGTTCTTCAGTTCGGCCAGTACGGTCAGTTCCTTGCCCTGAGGGCAGGTGGCGATGCGTTCCGCTTCAGTGGTGGGGGCCCAGCGCAGGTTCACCCAGCCGGAAGCGCGGGAAGGACGGGAAACCACGGTGTAGGGAGATACCTTCTTGGCGGTTTTGAATTCCGCGTTCATGCTGGAGAGAACCTTCGCAGCGTCGGTGGTGGCGCTGGAGCCTTTATCGGCGGGCTTGGGGGTGGGGTTGGTTTTGGGGCTGGGTTTGTAGGGCACCAGGAAACGGGACTGCACATAGGCCACAAAGCCGTCGCCGGCGGCCCAGTCGATGCAGGTCCAGCCGCTGGCCAACGTCATGCGCACGCTCACGGCCTCGCCATATTTCAGGGCGCCGATCACGTTGTTGCCGGTGCTGGGATCGCGCCGTACGTTCAGGGTGCCGCCATTGTCGGTGTACACGTACATGGTCCATTCATTTTGAGCAACAGCCAGCGAAGGGATGAGCATCGCCAACATCATCGCGGCAAGCAGCAGGGATACGATTCGTTTGGTCATGAATGTGTCCTCCTTTGTTCAGAGCTTACACTCTGATTTTGATGGGCGTATGGGGTTTTTTACGATTGGGAATGAGAAGCCCCGTTCAATGGGATCATCCCCTCGGAAATCCCAAACATATCTATTTTATTCCTGCTAATCCAACCAAGATCCAACCAGAATGACAAATATTGATGTATTTTTATCACTTTTCAGCACTTATTTGTTTTTTTATTTTCAAAAGCTCGGCTTCTTTTGCGGATGCCCAGGCATATTGCGTCATATACTCGCCCCAATATGCCATGATCGTTTGGGGATCGCCGTCCAAAAAACGGTAAAGATCGCATTGAATCAATTCCGGCACGATGCGCAGCGCCCGGTTTTTCAATTCAAAAATGTCCCCGATGCCGTATTTTTGCAGCGTATCCCGCAGGGAGCGGATGACCACGTCCATTTGCTTTTGCATGGCCACGCTGTATTCCCGGTCCTCCCACAGCGCGGCGAAGGCCTCCTTCCGGGTTATGCCGGCGCCTCGGCGGTCGATCAGATAGGCCAGCAGCTCCTTGGATTTTGAACGGCGAAAGGACAGCGTTTTCCCGTCCGCCAGGATTTCAAAGTGTCCGAAGGTCTGCGCCCGGATGGGAGGCGGACTTTTTTGGCCGGGGCGGATAAGGCGTACTGGATTTTACGCCGCAAGCCGCGCGGGTTCCAGGGGCTTGAGCAGATAGCTTACGGGATGCGCCTGAAAGGAAGCCAGCGCGTACTGGGGATGGGCTGAAACAAAAATGATGGGCAGATGCGGATGGCTTTTTCTGATTTCCTGCGCCAGCTCGATCCCGTTCATATCCGGCATGGCGATATCCAGCACCGCCAGATCGGCGGGATGGGCCCCCAGGAAGTCAAGGGCGTCCCGAGGGCGGGAAAAGCCCTGCGTGTCCTCCAATAATGCCTGCGCTTTGCAGCAGGAAACGATTTCTTCCAAAGTCTGCTGATCATCATCCGCATAAATTGCTTTCATACGGCGTCCTTTTCCAGAAAACGCCGGGGCGATGCGCCGCGCCGTTTCTCCCCCTGATTTGGATGGGTACGATGCACATTATATCATAATCGCCGAAAAAAGGTAAGGCAAACTGACAAACAGGAGCATTTTTGCGCTGCCAGCGGGGGATTTCTCCGCCGTCCGGTTGACCATTTGTCAGGAAGGCGGTATACTGAACCTGCCGGGCTTTTCCGCGGCCTGTCCGGGGGCCGGATATGAAATGGTGAATCCGGGTTCCGGATGCTCCTGCGGGATGACAACAGAAGCGCAGAGGAAACGCCGGCTCGGGCGGAGGAAAGCTTTGGGCCAAGGCGTGAACCATGCTGTTTGCGGGGGTGAAAGAAAATGTGGCAGTGTCCCAAATGCAATCGTATCTTTGAAAAGCAGGATCAGTCCCATTACTGCGGAAAGCCGCAGAGCATTGATGAAT
The DNA here is from genome assembly GCA_030537395.1 of Clostridia bacterium. GTDB lineage: Bacteria > Bacillota > Clostridia > Christensenellales > Aristaeellaceae > RUG563. The sequence goes on from JAUNMW010000036.1 coordinate 18,496, forward strand.
ACATTGCTCAGCAGGACGCCGCCGTGCAGCCGAGGCTTCGGGAAATCCGGGCCATTCTGCGCGCGGCCCTGCCGGAGGCGGAGGAGCGCATGTCCTGGTCCATGCCCACCTACTGGAAGGGCCGGAACATCATTCATTTTGCCGCGTCCAAAAAGCATTTGGGCTTGTACCCCGGCGGCGAAGCCACGGGGCAATTTGCGGAGGAATTGAAGGAATACGATGTGAGCAAGGGCACCATCCGTCTGCCGTACAGCCGGGAATTGCCTGCGGCGCTGATTGAGAAAATCGCCCGCTGGTGCCTGGAGGCGTACGGAAAATGAGGTTTCAGCACACCCGCCGTCCCGGGTTCTGGATCGGCTTCATTGATTTTTTTACCGCCGGTATTTTTTTGCTGTTTTATATGCCCCTGGGCGGCTTGCAGGAAGAAATAGACGCAATTCTGGGCCACCCGACGATGAAATACTGGAAAGCCTATCTGCTGGGGATCCCCACCCTGTTCATTTATCCGCTGATCTGGATGGCCCGGATTTCGGAGGAACTGAAGGAAAAAGCGATTGCGCTGGGGATTGAGGGGCCCTATACCTCCTGGCGGCACATGTTCGGCTGGAACACCCTGGGGCTGCCGCTCATGGGCCCTGCCGTGGCCACATTGCGCTTTTTCGATACGCTGAACAAGGTGGAAACGGAGCTGAACAGGAGAGCACGCAAAGTTTGATTCAAAAAGGAATGGATATGAAAGCGTATTATCATCTGCCCGGATTGTTTGAATTTATTGATTTCTACCGCGCTTTCCTGCCCCTGTTCCGGGAACACCGGGATTGGTTTTACAATTGGTGCGAAATTGGCTCCATTTACGGCGCGCCCGCCGACTGCCTTTGGGGCGGGGGCCGGGTGGGCTTTGGAGAGGACAGGCCGGAGGAAGCGGCGCAGCTCATGCGGGAATGGGGCGTTTCCGCCCGGCTTACCTTCAGCAATTCGCTGCTCCGGCCTGAGCACCTGGCCGACAAAAAATGCAACGCGCTGTGCGCTTTGTTTGAAAACGGCGGAACGGCTCCAAACGGCATCATCATCGCTTCCGATCTGCTGCTGGATCACATCCGAAAGAAGTACTCCGGCTTTTATTTTGTTTCCTCCACCACCAAGGTGCTGACGGAGTTTGCGCAGCTTGAGGCGGAATTGGACCGGGAAGAATTCCGTTATGTGGTGCCGGATTTCCGGCTGAACAGGGCTTTTGACCGATTGTACGCTTTATCAGCCGAACAAAAGCAAAAAGTGGAATTCCTGTGCAACGAATGCTGCTGGTTTTTCTGCCCTGACAGGAAAGCATGCTATGAAAATGTGAGCCGGAAAAATTTGGGCGAAAGCTGCCCGGATCATATCTGCGCGTCGCCCGCCGCCCACCGGGGCTACCGCTTTTCCGACGCCATGAAGAATCCCGGCTTCATCGGCCTGGAGGACATCCAAAAGGTTTATCTGCCCCAGGGCTTTTCCCATTTCAAAATCGAAGGCCGCAGCCTGGGCAGCGCCATTTTGCTGGAATTTCTGCTGTATTATATGACGAAGCCGGAACATCAATTGCAGGTGCGGGAAGAAATGTATCTGGACAGTACATTGGATTTGTTTTAGTGCGTTCGCTGATCATGAGGTGGAAATCATGTACACGATCAGAAAAATGGAAGCGGGGGACAGGCAGGCCGTAAAGGCCATGATGCGAATGTTTTATGCCTCGCCCGCAGTGCTCAGCAACGGATCGGAGGAAATCTTCGACGCGGATATTGATCAATGCGTGGGGTCCAGCCCCTATCTGGAAGGCTTTGTGTTTGAAAAAGAAAAAGCGATCCTGGGCTATGCCATGATCGCCAAAAGCTTTTCCACGGAATTCGGCAAGCCCTGTATCTGGATCGAGGATCTGTACATTCAGGAAGAATACAGGGGCGTCGGGATCGGGACCCGGTTCCTGGCTTATATCGCCGCCCAATATCCGGATTGCGTTCACCGGCTGGAGGCGGAGCCCGAAAACGAAAATGCCGTCAGGGTATACCGGAAAAACGGCTTTGATCTGCTTCCCTATATGGAAATGAAGCGATGAATTGAATGGACTTGTTTTTAATGCTTTTCAAAGGTCACGTTCACATCGCCAGAACCTAATTGCGCTTCCAAGCCTTCCGCGCTGCTGATTCTGCCAATGCGGGTATAGGGGTAGGGCGTATCAAAGGACTGATAGAAAACCACCACGCAGCTGTCGCCAAAGAGCATGATGTCCCCGGCCTCAATGTGTCCCACCCCCTCCGGGGCGGAGGGCAGGCCGCTCAGAAGATAGTGGTATTTTTCATTCCCGTTCAGCTCCGTCATGTGCAGTTCCATGGGCAGCAGGGCGGCAAAGGCCCGGGCGGTTTCGCTGTCCTCCAATACAGCGTCAAAGGCCGCGCCGTTGATCCAAAGCTTCATCATGCTTTCTTCCTCCTCCGTCGTCACGATATCGCCCGTCCAGGTGATGATCCCGCCGAACTCGTAAATATTCTTATACCCCATTTGGGCTAGCTTCTGGGCGGCCTGTTTGCTGCGGTTGCCGCTGCGGCAGTAAATTATACTATTACCTAATTAAAGCAAGACACAATCCATTTGCGAGCAGTGATATGA
>JAUNMW010000302.1 GCA_030537395.1 Clostridia bacterium
GAATTGACAGCACAGGGCTTCCTGTCTGACGGCGAAAGCGAATTTGTCTACCAGGATGAGGCTGAAGGGCTTTGGCTGTACGCTTCCCAAACACTGCGCATTGAGATCAACCGCCGTACCGGCATCAACAGCAAAAAAGAGCCCCTCCGCTGGTATGAAGCGCAGATTTTTACCAGGGATGAAAGCGAACTGTTCGATTTCTATCCTTACGACGAAGCGCACTATACTTCCTACGGAGACCGCTATAAGGCTTTGGCAGATAAAATCGCCGTGCAGCATCACCTGGTATTCGGCATTAACTCCGACTACTTCATTTACCGCATTGAACGGGACCGGGAAGAAAGCTATGATTATCCCATCGGCGTTGTGATCCGGGACGGCAATGTGATGTATGATCGGCCCAAGAAAGCTACATCAACCGTTTATCCTCCGCTGGACGTGATGGCCCTGTATCCGGATGGTACGGTCAGCCTGCATAAAAACGCCACCGTAACCGGCAAGGAACTGATCGCTGCAGGCGCCACCGACACCTTCTCCTTCGGCCCCATCCTGGTGGAAAACGGCGAAGTTTCCCCCCGCTCCAAGGAATTTGGCAATACACCCAATCCCCGTACCGCTTTCGGCGTAGTAGAACCGGGCTATTACATTGCCGTGATGGTGGAAAGCCGCATCGCCGAAAGCAAAGGCGAATCCTGCATCTGGATGGGCGAAAAAATGGCCGAGCTGGGCTGCACATCAGCAATCAACTTGGATGGCGGCGCAACGTCTACCATGATTTTCATGGGCAAACAGATCAACAAGAGCGGCAATTACGGCGATATTACCAACCGTACGCAGAATGAATTATTCGGCATTGGTCATTCAGACGCAGTGAACTAAAGCTTTTCTGAATCATTACATTTTTTGCTCCGCAGACGATTGCGGAGCCTTTTTCATTACAACCGAAAAACCGCCCTCCCGAAGGAGAGCGGCTTGCCCATGGGCGGCCAAGGCCCCGCGTACATGGTTAATTTAGAAAGCGTGCTTCAGAATTTCAGCATGTAGGTGCTCACATAGCCCTGCCGGCCTTCGATTTCCACCTTGCACCAAAGCTCTCCCTTTTCCAGCACGGTCACTTGAGTGCCGACAGGATATGCTTTAATGATCTTGGTTTTCATGCCGGGATAAAGGCGGAAATTGACCACGGAGCCTCCGTTGATGTTCTTCATAGTGGCCGGTACAGGGGTTTCCAGCGGCTTGGTGTATGCAGGAGCTTTGCTGCCGACCAGATACCGGGAAGACATGTAGCCCTCTTGCTCTCCCACCTTTACCTTATGCCAGCCGCTGCCCCTCTGGGTTACGGTAACGGCGGTATCGATGGGGAAGGAAGTAATGATTCTGCTGCTGGTGCTGGGGCCCTCCCGCAGATTCAGACCGATGCCTGTATTGGTGCGCACATAGAGGGTGGAGCCGGACGCGCCGAAATTCAGGTACTTGGTCATCATGTAGCCTTCTTTGTTGGCGACCTTGACTTTACTCCAGGTATCGCCTTTCTCCACTACTTCAATCCAGGTTCCGGTACCATACTGGCCCAGCACCTTGGCTTGCAAAGAGGCTGTCTGTCGCAGGTTCAGCCCGCCGCCTTTCACGGTGGCATATTCGCTTGCCAGGCTTGCCGCAGGGGCAGCCAGACACAGCGCGCCGGCCAGCACAGCGCTGAGAATGCGATGGGATTTGCGGTTGTTCATGGGGAATTCCTCCTTCGGTTGTATCTTGTTCCGGCCTTGGCCGTACACCACAAATACGAAGGAAGAACAAGCGATATTCCGAAATGCATTGCCAATTACTGGTAACTGTACGCTGATTTTCCTGATTATGCCAATACAGCTGATTGAAAATGATCATTCATCCTTGATGGTATTTATTATTTTGCATGAACAAAATTACATGGGCATACCATATAATACCATTTAAAGTTGTTATCTTTTTTCACGTGCAATCATGTGGAAATATTCCGTTTTCATCCCAATATCATCGTAATTCACTTGAAAAAAGCAAAATTTGCTATATAATATAGGTAACATCAATTTATACAATGTCAGGAGGACGTTTTATGCAGGTGACCAAAGACGGCAAACAAAAACGATTTACGAAAAAAGAATGGAGCTGGATCATGTACGACTGGGCCAACTCCATTTACGCCACAAACATCATGGCGGCTATCTTCCCCACCATTTTCGTATCCATCGCGGGCGAGGCGGGCGATATCTGGTGGGGCTACGGCACTTCTATCGCCACGTTCCTGGTAGCCATCCTGGCTCCGTTGCTTGGCGCTGTGGCAGATTTTAAGGGCATGAAGAAAAAGCTCTTCACCACGTTCATGCTAATTGGCGTTGTGTTCACTTTCATGATCGCCATGGTGATGAACAACTGGCATTTGATGCTGCTGTGCTATATCTTGAGCCGCATCGGTTTCTCCGGCAGCTGCTTGTTCTATGATTCCTTCCTCACCGACGTGACAACCGACGAGCGAATGGATAAGGTATCTTCCTGGGGCTACGCCATGGGTTACATTGGCGGCAGCACCATTCCCTTTGTCATCTCGATCGCCATGCTGCTGATGCTGGGCTATTCCAACCCCATCGCCCAGAAGTTCTCCATCCTCATCGTTAGCGTGTGGTGGCTGGTCTTCTCCATTCCGTTCCTCAAAAACGTGGAGCAGACCCATTATATTGAGCGCACAGCCGAAAACTCCGTGGGCCAGATTTTCAGGAATATCCTTCATACGGCCAAGGATATTTTCCAGCGCAAGGGCTTGTTCCTGTTCGTAGTTGCCTATTTCTTCTACATTGACGGTGTTGGCACTATCATTTCCATTTCCACCGCTTACGGCACGGTGCTGGGCCTGGGCACGGTGGGCATGATATTGGCCTTGCTGGTCACCCAAATCGTAGCCATGCCCTGCTCTATCCTCTTTGCTAATCTGGCTGCCAAGATCACCGCCCGAAAAGCGCTGATTGGCGCTATCATCGTGTACACCTTCATCTGCTGTGTGGGCTTCTACATGGGCTTCTCTCTGGAACCCCATCAGGAAGCTTATGAAACGGCGCTGAAAACTGATTTTTCCGGTCAGGTATCCCAATTCGCGCCGGAAGCAGATGAAAACATGTCCGGCAATCTGGAAGGCTACAACGTAATGGTCGAGGCCTGCGAGAAAGCATTTCGCGCCAAAGATCCGGTGAGCGAACTTGCTGCCCTGCGCAGCTCCTTGGAAGAAACACCTTATTACAATCGTCTTAGTGATGAACGCTATACCGCTGCTGCAATCGGAGTTTTGGACACAGCGGACTCTTTCTATGCGAAAAACGCTCAGCTTGCCGATAACCTGAACAAAGCGGTTTCCTTCTCCACCATCCTATTCTGGGCCATGGCCACGCTGGTGGGCACGGTGCAGGGCGGCATCCAGGCCGTTTCCCGCAGCTACTTTGGCAAGCTGATCCCCAAGGAGCGGAGCAACGAATTCTTCGGCTTCTTCGATATTTTCGGCAAATTCGCATCCGTTTTGGGCCCGGTGCTCTATTCCACCATTGGCTCTTGGACGGGCCGCAGCAGCTTCGGCGTGCTGGCGCTGATCTGCCTGTTCCTGGTGGGCCTGGTGATCATGATCACCGGCAAAAAAGAGCTG
>JAUNMW010000303.1 GCA_030537395.1 Clostridia bacterium
ATACTCTCAGTCTTCGTTTACTAACCTGTATGGAACAAGCACGACTATATGCGCTCATCCAGGATGCTCAAATTATATTGCTTCATCAGGTGATACAAATTGTTGCATACAGCATTCACGAAAATGCCTAAATTGCGGAAAATATATCGATGAAGATGCTACTTATTGCATTTCTTGTATAAAAGAGGCTGCGTCTCAAACTTCGACATCAAAATCAACATCATCGAAAAAGAGCACTTCATCAAGTGCTTCGTTTACAAACAAATATGGTACACCAACGACTCGATGCGCACACTCAGGATGTACTAATTATATTGCCTCATCAGGTGATACAAATTGTTGCACTACTCATTCACGTAAATGCTTAAATTGTGGAAAATATATTGATGAAGATGCAATGTATTGCATGGATTGTATACAAAAAGCGTTGGGAAAATAACATAAAAAAATCCGAAACTATATTAAAGCTATCCAATTCGTCTTTCTCGGAAAGGGGTCTGGGGGAAACCGCTCTTTGGACTTCAAAGAGCGGTTTCCCCCAGCATTTTTTATTTCTTCCAAGCCCCCAGCAAGTCCTGCATCCAGCCGTACACGTCCATTTCGTATACGTCCTTTAAGCGTTCGGGGGTAAGCACTTCGTCCATGGCGCCCTGGGCCACGCAGGCGCCGTGATGCATAAGCAGCACTTTCGTGCCGTAGCGCCGGGCCAGGCTCAAATCATGCACCACGGAAATGACGGCCCGGTTTTCCCGCTGCCGCCAGGCGGAAATAAGCTCGAAAATATGCTGCTGGTATTTCAAATCCAAGTGGTTGGCGGGCTCATCCAGCACTAAAATCCGGGGGTCCTGAGCGAACACCTGGGCTAGAAACACCCGCTGCAATTCGCCCCCGGACAAGGCGAGGGTGCTGGCATGGCGCAATTCGGTCAGGCCCGTCAAGGCCAAAGCCCGTTCTATGGCTTCCTTCCCGTCGCTGTCCCGATGGGAAAGGAAGCCTTTTTCGTGGGCGTAGCGGCCCAGGCCCACAATTTCCTCCACCGTGTAGGCGTATTCCACGCCGTTGCGCTGGCTCAGCACGCCGATTTCCCGGGCCAATCTTGCAGGCGGCAGCGTGCGCAGCGGCTTGCCCTCCAGTAAAAATTCGCCGGTATAAGGGATGCCCTGGGCCAGAGCACCCACCAGGGTGCTTTTTCCAGCGCCGTTAGGTCCGGCCAGCATCAGCCAATCCCCGGCGGACAGGGAAAAGGAAACGTTGTTTACCGCGGTAAAATCGCCGTAGCGCACGGAAATGTTTTGGGCTTGCAGCATTCCTTCCTCACCTGCCTTTCCGGGTGCGGCGGAAAATGATCACAAAGGCCACTGCCCCCACCAAGCTGGTGACCACGCCGATGGACAATTCGATGGGTCTTAAAATCGTGCGGGCTGCCAGATCGGACAAAAGCAGGAAAATGGCCCCCAAATACAGGCTGGCGGGCAGCAGCCGCTTGTGGTTGGGCCCCGTCAGCATCCGGGCCATATGGGGCGTTACCAGGCCCACAAAGCTGATGGTGCCCCCGATGGACACGCACACCCCGATCAGGATGGAAACCACGATCAGAATGGTCAGCTTCACCCGCTTCACGTTCACGCCCACGTGCCGGGCGTTGTCCTCGCCCACGGCGAAGGCGTTCAGCTCCCGGGCGTGGCTCAGCAGCGCGCCGCCGCAGAGGATCAAAGCGGCCAGTAAAATCAGGGCGTAGGCATAGTTGCTGCCGGACAGGGAGCCCATGGTCCAGAAGGTGATGGATTTGATTTTTTCCCCGGAGAAGGAAATCACCAGGCTCATGAGCGCCGAAGCGAACATGGAAAAAATCACGCCGATCAGGATGATGGAATGGGTGGAAAAGGATTTATCCAGGGTATACGCCAAAGATAAAATCATCAGCAGCGACCCGAAAGCAAACGCCATGGCCATGCCCATGGTGCCCGCGTAGGGCAGGCCCGGGATGGCCACCCCGAACGCCAGGGCGATCACCGCGCCCAGGGACGCCCCGGCGGTGACCCCTAAAGTGGACCCATCCGCCAGGGGATTGCGAAGCAGGCCCTGCATGGCCGCGCCGCACAGGGAAAGCGCCGCGCCGCTCAGCGCCACGCACAGCACCCGGGGCAGCCGCACGGACAAAATGATGGCCTTGGGCACCCCCTCCGGGATGGGCAGGCCGAAGATGCCGTTCCAAATGGCCGTCAGCGTGCCGCCCACCGGCAGCGATACGCTGCCCGCGCACACGCACAAAATCATCACCGCCAGCAGCGCCAGGGTGAAAACCAGATATTCCATTCCTGTAAAGCGGTCCGTATTTCTTTTCAAAACGATTCCTCGAGCATTCAGCTTTTTCAATTCTTTGTCAGGCTTTCGGCAAACCGGCGCAGCACCTCGTTGGCGGGCTTTCCATAGGTGCAGTAGCCGTTGTTGTCCTCCGCCGTCTCCGCGGGATATAAGCGGGTGGCGGACCAATCCCACCAACCGGTTCCCCGCACGAAGGGATAGCGAATGAGCGCTTCTGTGAAGGCTTCATACCACAGCTTTTGCGCCTCCGGACTGGTGGCGCCGCCAAAACGCCAATCGTTGGGCCGGTACTGGCTCCTTTCCCGGGAAGGACAGCCGCATTCCATGAACAAAAAGGGCTTCCCCCATTTTTCCGCCGTGCGCTGAATCCGCTGCAAATTTTCATCCAGCGCGTCGATGGGGTAATAGCCGGAGGAGGAAATGATATCCAAATCGTCCCACCAGGTCAAGCGATCCTCCTGAAACTTATCGCAGTTGTACGTGATGGGGCCCCGATAGCGCTGCCGGACGCTGCGAATCACTTTTCGCCATTCTTTCTCCCGACTGTCCGCGCCTACGGTTTCACAGCCGATGCAGAATAGATCGGCTTTGTTTTCCTCGGCCATATCGGCCACGCGGCATACATGGGCCTCCCAAGAGGCAAACCAATCGCCCCAGCAGGCTTCCGTGGGCACGTCCTGATCAAAAAAGCGGATATAGGCGCGCCAGTACCCGTCCCGGCAGTTGACCATGGCCTTGAGAATGATCTTCAGGCCCAGCGACCGGGCATGATCGCACACCGCACGCACGTCGGCGGCGTCCATCACATCGGGACCCTCGGAATCCATTTGGGTGGAATAGGCGTGATCCTGCCAGGCGCATACGGGCAGAATAATGGCGTTGCAGCCGGTGGTGAGCGCCATTTGCTCAAGCGACCATTTCCAGGCTTTTCCCCGGGTAAATCCGCTTTTTTCACCAAAGCCGAAGGTATAAGCGTTCAAAAATGGCAAGGTGTGACCGTTAGGCATTGCAGGCACCTCCGTATCCTCCGTCGACACAATAATAAGAGATACGTTTATTATACCTGCTGAGCTCTTGAATGGCAAGCGTGCATTATGCTATTCTTCTTCTGAAATCATAACAGTGATGTTCTTAAGGACGAAATTCAAGTTAAATCCCAGCAAAGGGGAACGTTGAGGCCTGCGCGGCCTCAAACTCTGCGCCAGGGGACATCGCCCCCTGGACCCATTTAGCCGAAGCTGCATGAGGGAATACAAGATACAAGTTCCGGCTGTTACGCTGGAGTTACGGAAAGTTTGAGGGCTTCTGGCCCAAGGAAATGCGAGAGAAAAGCGGGAA
>JAUNMW010000304.1:0-3017 GCA_030537395.1 Clostridia bacterium
CATCAAGCGGACTTGCGCCGATTGAGGCTGCGGACAACAGGCCCTGGCGCAGAGTCTGAGGGCGCGCAGCCCTCAGCGTAACCCCTCTGCTGGAATGCAGATGGTATCTTATTTTCCTATTTGCATCACGCATCTTATTCACACAAGAGAATAAATAGCGCTGCGCCGCCCAGCCATCCCAGGTTCAGGTACAGCCGCGCGTTTTTTTGCCGGATCTGTTTGCAGGATGATACATATTCCTGCCAGCTTTCTCTGGCTTTGGCCAGGGCTTGGCCCTGCTGAGAAAGGGAGGGAGAAAACAGCGCGGTAAAACAGCCAAGCAGCGTGTTTTTTTCCGTATCAGTCAGCAAAGGATTCCAGGGCAGATCGTGCAGCAGCGTTTCCACCGGCGCGGCGGGCGTTTCGGCCATCCGGCGCAGCAATTCATCCAGCTCCGGCAGCAGGGGGTCCTTCCCCGCTTCCAGCACTCTGGGCAGCGCCGCGCCGTTAAAGGCAACGGCCCCCTCCATCCTTTGAAGGGAAGCTTCCCAGGCGGTCAGCAGATTTTCCCGATCCTTCAGCTTTCCGGCTGCCCGGCTGCCCAGCAGGATGCACGCCGCCGCGGCGGGAATGGCTGCGCCGTTCATGCCTTTTCCTCCTGACAGAAATGCACCCGGGGCGGGGTCCCCACCCCTTGCAGCTGCACCCAGGCTTCCACCGCGCCGTGCGCAAACAGCGCTTCCATTCCCTGCCGCTTGCGTACGTCCTCCGGGTTTCTGCCGTGGGCCGCTGCCAGCACTGTGACCCCGCACCGCAGGGCTTCCGACAAGGCCGCCGCGTCTTTTTTCCCGCCGATCTCATCCATGGCGATCACTTGGGGGGCCATGGCGCGGATGAGCAGCATCACGGCCCGGGCTTTTTCCATGCCGGAAATCACGTCCGTCATGGGCCCTACGTCCAATTGGGCCGCGCCGTCCTGGCAGGCGGCAATTTCGTTCCGTTCATCCGCGACGCCCACCGGCACGCTGTTCAGGGAATACTGCCGGATCAGGTCCCGAAGCAGGGTGGTTTTTCCCGCCCCCGGGGGCCCGATGATCAGGGTGTTTTTTCTTTGGATCAGGGGAAAAACCGCGTCTCCCGCGCCCTTGATTTCATGGGCGATCCGCACGCACAGGCTGGAGATTTCCAGCATCCCTTGAGGGCCGTTCACGCCGCATACCCCCAGCCGGTGGCCTCCGGGCAGCGGCAGAAAGCCCTGGGCCCATTCCGCCTGATGGGCGGCCAGGCTGTATTGGGTCAGGGCCTGGGCGGCCTGAGGGAGCTCCGCCGGGCTCAGGATATGGCTTCCCCGCCAGATGCCGCCGGGCCCGGATACCATTACCGGCTGTCCGGCGCGCAAACGCACCTCCCGGGCGTTTTCCAAGTCCGCCCCTTCCCAATTCTGTTCATGGGGTACGATCAACTGCCAATCCATGATACAGGATATGAAGCAAAACCGGCGGATATGACAGGCATGCCGAAGGAGCAGCCGTTGGTCATGTGGAAATCTGCTTCAATTATGAACAATTTTTCGGGGATTGACTTTTTTGTTCGGATCGGGTATAATGCATCGAAATGCGTTTGAAGGAGGTGCGGTGCCCGATGCGAACCTTGTTCAAGGGGGCCCAGGTATACCGGCAAGGCGCTTTTTCTTTATCCGATCTTTCCATTCGCAAGGGAAAGGTGGAGGCGGTGGAGCCCGTTATTTCTCCCCGGCCCGGCGACCGAGTGATTGACGTTTCCAATTGTATTATCATTCCCGGTTTGGTGGATGTGCATGTGCATCTTCGCGAACCGGGATTTGTTTATAAGGAAACCATCGAAACGGGCACCCGGGCGGCGGCCCGGGGCGGGTACACCACGGTGTGCGCCATGCCCAATTTGAGCCCTGCGCCGGACACCATGAAAAATCTGAAGGTGCAGCTGGACATCATCAAAAAAACGGCGAAAATTCCCGTGATCCCCTACGGTTGCATTACCATGGGCCAGAAGGGCCGGGGCGAGCTGGCCGATTTCGGGGCCCTGGCCCCCTATGTGTGCGGCTTTTCGGATGATGGCCGCGGGGTGCAGGATGAGGAACTGATGGAGCTGGCCATGCTGGCTGTCAAAAAAACGGGCAAGCCCATTGTGGCCCACTGCGAGGATGAAACCCTGCTCCGGGGCGGTTATATCCACGACGGGCCCTATGCCCGGCTCCACGGCCACGCGGGTATCTGCTCCGAAAGCGAAACGGCCCAGGTAAAGCGCGATCTGAAGCTGGCGGCCCAAACCGGGTGCCCCTACCATGTGTGCCACGTATCCGCCAAGGAAACGGTGGCGGCTATCCGGGAAGCCAAAAAAGCGGGCGTGAACGTGACCTGCGAAACGGGGCCCCATTACCTGCTTTTAACGGACATGGATTTGCAGGAGGACGGGCGCTTCAAAATGAACCCGCCCATCCGGGAGACGGCGGACAGGGACGCGCTGATCGAAAGCATCCTGGACGGCACCATCGATATGATCGTCACCGACCATGCCCCCCACTCCGAGGATGAAAAGGCCAAGGGACTGGAGGGAAGCCTCATGGGCGTGGTGGGACTGGAATGCGCCTTCCGGGTAATGTACGATCGTTTAGTTCGGGATCAAAAGGTTCTGAGTTTGGAAAAGTTAGTGGAGCTCATGTGCCTGAACCCCCGGAAGCGGTTTGGGATCGAGGGCGGAACGGAGCCCGGTCAGCGGGCGGACATTGCGGTGATCGATCCCAATAAAACAGGCGTGATCGACCCTGACGAATTTTATTCCATGGGCCGGGCCACGCCCTTTGAAGGCTGGGAAACCACCGGCGACGTGGTGATGACCATGGCGGGGGGAAGCGTGGTTTGGGAAGCGAAAAATTAGAGTGGAGAGTTGAGAGTTAAGAGTTGAGATTATCTTGTTATTGCTGTGTCGGCATGCAGGTAAGGGAATTATTTTTGACTATATAAATCTAAACACACAAAACAAAACAAACAAAAAACACA
>JAUNMW010000304.1:3027-3655 GCA_030537395.1 Clostridia bacterium
TAACTCTCAATTCTTAACTCTCAACTCCCGCTCACTGAAAGCGTTCTTAATCAATCATTCTGAACTGCAATACAGAAAAGGAGAAGGATTATGGCGAAGCGCACGGATATCAAAAAGGTACTCATCATCGGCTCCGGCCCCATCGTGATCGGTCAGGCGGCGGAATTTGACTATGCGGGCACCCAGGCCTGCTTAGCGCTCAAGGAAGAGGGCTACGAAGTAATCTTGTGCAATTCCAACCCGGCCACCATCATGACCGATACCTCCATCGCGGACAAGGTGTACATGGAGCCCTTGACCCTGGAATACATTGCCAAGATCCTGCGCTACGAGCGGCCGGACGCCATCGTGCCCGGCATCGGGGGCCAGACGGGGCTGAATCTGGCTATGCAGCTGGAAAAGAAGGGCGTGCTCCGGGAATGCGGCACCCAGCTGCTCGGCACCTCCAGTGAAAGCATCGAGCGGGCGGAGGACCGGGAGCTGTTCAAGGAAATGTGCCTGAAAATCGGCGAGCCTGTCATCCCCTCCGAAATCACCTATAATATCGAAGAAGCCAAGGCCGCGGCCCTGCGCATCGGCTATCCCGTGGTGCTGCGTCCCGCCTTTACCCTGGGCGGCACCGGCGGCG
>JAUNMW010000305.1 GCA_030537395.1 Clostridia bacterium
TGACAAGGTTCCGGGCACAACGCTGATATTGTTTGGCAGCGCACCGGTGGGCTCCTTCACGTCCAAATACTGTCCGAAACGGAAAGAACCATGATAATTCTCAACCACACCGTCTTTGATCACACAGGTATCCCGCAGGGCGGACCCGTCAGCGTCAAAGTACGCGCTATGTTCGCATCCAGGCAATATGGCTTTTAATGTGACGGTCAGCTTGTCCCCTGTGCCGCCCTCCTGCAGATGGTCGCCCTGCTTATGCAGATTGGCGTGAGAGTATACCACAGCGTAATTTGCGTCATAGGTTAGCTCGCACAGCAGCTCGTGGATTTCCTGGGGTCGCAGCAGCACATTGATTTCCATCGGCGTTTGAGGTTTCTTCGCAATGTACCGATCCCGAACCTCCGCCATTTTGCGGGAAATTTCCGCCGTCACTTTTTCAGCGTCAAAGTCCGTAAACCGATAATCCTCGTACAGCTCCACAGATTCCTTTCCTTCTGTGAAGGTTGGAATGGCTTCAATCATCACGCGATGCAGCTTCTGCGTTTTATCCACGCCCCGGCTGTTCATCACATGTATCTGATCCCGATACAGGAAAATTTCACAGGCATTGATGGAGCCGCCTTCCACCGTATCGGCGGCAAAAACCGCGTCCGCAATTTTCTTTCCCAGGATCTGCGGATCGCAGTCCTTCATATTGGAAGGCAGTTCCTCGTTCAGTGTTCCCTCCTGTGGCAATTCATAGGGCTGATTGAACACCAGCTTGGCCCGTTTTACGGCGGCGTCGATTTTCTTTTCGATGTCCGCGTCCGTCATGGAGGAATACACGGCAAAGGACGAATCGCCTTTTTTGCCGTCATGATCCACGTATACGGTCACCTGGGTGCTCACCGTATCCGTTGCGCGCACCGTTTCCAGCTTTTTATGCACAAAGAACAGTTCGTAGGATGCGGTAGCGGTTTCGCTGATCCGCCAGCCGCTCAGCTGACTGTTGCTTTCCAATAGCGCTTTTACGTTGTTCATCCCAGCTTCACCCTCACTTTCAGATTGGGGCCCCCGTCTGAAACGCGTACCCATTCTTTATATCCCTTGCCGCACATGCCCGAGCCAATCACCTTGAAATTGTCGCTGATCATGGAAATGGATTTGAGCAAATCCGGAACGGAACCGCTCATGACCACGGGAGATACGTAATTGTCAGTCAGTTTGCCATCCACGATTTCGATGCCGTATTCGGCAGTGCATTGGATCTGCCAGTTTTTGGGGTCCTCCATGCCGTTGTTGGTTTCAAACAGCATATATCCATGCTTGACTGAAGCGATCATATCCTCCAGCTTGTCCTTGCCGGGTTCAAAGAAGGTATTGGTCATGCGGGAATAGGCTTTCCGCTTGTAGGAATCCCGGCGTCCATTGCCAGTGGGGTCAGAAGAAAGCTGAGTAGCGGAAGCCAGATCGGACAGCCCGGCTACCAGAATGCCATCCTTGATGATCTGGGTGTCATGAGCGAGCACACCGTCGTCATCAAAGAAGTAAGACGCAACCGAATGCGTGGCCGCAGCGCCGTCATGCATATTGGTGATAGGCGAAGCAACATACTGCCCCATGCAGTTTTTGGCCATGGCCCGGTCCTTCACAAACTGATCCATTTCCACCCCATGGCCAAACGCTTCATGGGCGATCAGGCCGGTGATGGAGGAATCGGTGATCACATCGTACACGCCGGGGGTGATCGGCTGAGCTTTGGTCAGGTGTTTCGCCAAATCGATCACTTCATCTGTTTTTGTTTTCAGCGTTTCGATGATTTCCTTCATCTGATCGGAGCCCTCTACATGACGGGCTTGCACCATTTTCTCCCCGCCATACACCACCAACAGATAGCCGTTGGCCCAGGCATAATGCTGGGAAAGCTCCCGGTTCCGGGTAACAAACAGCTTGGAAACGGTGTAGGGCTGCACCATGGCAATGGCATTGAGCACATGCTCGTCCTTTTGCAGCAGTTCCTGAGAAAGCTCTTTGCAAGTATTCAGCAGCATTTCATCGTCATAATTTGCAAAATCGGATTCCCGGGTGAAATCCTGCTTCATGGGTTCATCCTGAAGAACGCTGGTTTCGATCATGCGGGTTTGAAGCGAGGGATCAGTCTGGACAGCCTGTACGATCTTTTCAGCCAATGCTTCCTTATCGCCTGAAATATCATCCAAAGAATACTCAAAGAACGCGCGCCCGTCATGTAATTTCACCACAAAGCCGCATTCTCCCCGGCCATCCTGCACCATGGAGCTTTTCCGATCCGCGCGAATCACAGTGGCCGTAACATCCGTTCCCAGTATGCTCACATACCGGAAGCGTTTGCCCAACGCCTGAACCAGTTCTCTGCAGTCCTCCCGTTTTCCATCCAGATAAGCAGAAAAGGGCATAATTCATCCTCCTGTCGTTTTTTGAATAGGAAAGCTCTTTTCCCATACCACCGGCTTTGGGAAAAGAGCTTTCATTCAGTTGAAGGTAATATATTTTTCCCGGGGACGAGCAGCAGGCTCTGCCGCCACCTCGGTAAAGGTAACGATTTCCCGGCCATCGCCGCCTGTCATCTTGGAGCATTTGGCCGTCAGCTTATAATAATGACGGGTGGTAGGCTTGAGTGATCCCTGGGTCACCCAGCCCATCTGCTGAATATCATTGGCGCAGCAGGTCATGGCCAGCCGCCCGAAATAATAGTAGCCCTGTGGAATCCCGTTTTCAGGGAAAGGCTGACCTACAAACCGCACAGTTTTTCCGTCATAGCGCTCCGGATGATCCAAAGAATCAATGTAGAATATGCCCAGCTGATCATCGCTAATATCAATGATGTCCGCCTTCATATCATAAGGCAGGTCTTCATCGGCTATTCCGTCCTCGGAGCTTCCATCATTGTTTTCAAACAGAATGGTGGTATTCTGGTTCAGCGCGCGAATGGCACGCCGCCACTGGGATTTGGGCATATCGTCCGTGCAGCGGTTGAACAGCACCAGATCCGCTTCCTTCATGGGATCCGTCAGGATGGTGCGCACATTCGCCATATAATTATCGTAGGTGGTAGCGTCCACCGTGGTAATCACCTGAACCACGCGCCAAAGGGCAGGCATTTCCGTCTGACCAAGGTAATCAATGGTCCACATATTGTTGTATTCAATGATCACGCGCTCCGGCTGCACCTGTGCGTCGATCCTGCGCAAGCTTTCTTCCGTCCACTGATCCTTGTCATCCATCGTTACCAAGGTGCAGTTGTTTTCGTTCAGAAGATCGGTATCGTATTCTTCGATGCCTTCTTCGCAGCTGATGATCAGCGTTTTTTCTCCGCGGGAAAAGCCCTTATCCTCCAGCATGGAATGGATCAGGGTGGTTTTTCCGCTTTCAATGAAGCCTGTTACAATGTAGACCCCAACAATTTTCTGCGTCGTTTTCATAATGATCCTTTATTACAGTTGGAAAAGCTGCTTTAAAGCTTTTTCATCGATGTTCGTGCCGATTACCACCAGACGGCCCGCGTAATCGGCGCTGGAATCGCGGATTTCCAATTCGCCGGGCACATAGTCAAACTGGAACCAATTGCCTTCCGGCGTTTGCAGAATGCCCTTGGCGCGCAGGATC
>JAUNMW010000037.1 GCA_030537395.1 Clostridia bacterium
ATTTTGACTGAACAAAGGGTTCGTACCAGAGCGAATGCACTATTATCTTAACTCTCCGCTCTCAACTCTCGTCTTTTCGCTTTGCTTTTAGTCCACCACGGCCAGAATATCGCTCTGCCGAACGATGATCACTTCTTCGCCGTCCAGCTTCACTTCGGTGCCGGCATACTTGGAATAAATGACCTTCTGGCCAACCTTTACCTGCATGGCGACTTCCTTGCCGTCCACCATGCCGCCGGGACCCACAGCCAGGATCTCCGCCATCTGGGGCTTTTCCTTGGCGGCGCTGGTCAGGATGATGCCGCTCTTGGTGGTTTCTTCCGCTTCCACGTTCTTGATGACCACGCGGTCAAACAAAGGCTTAATGTTCATAAGGCTCCTCCTTATCATTGATAACATTTTTCAGGGGACTGTTAGCACTCTTTATCGTCGAGTGCTAAATCATCCTTGCATAGTGTACTTCATTCGGGCGTTTGGCGCAAATGGTATTTTGTTCAAATTCCGCCATATTAGGATGAATATTGAATTTATTTTGAATTATTGATGATTTATGCCATATTTTCTTTTATTTTCTTCGATTTTCTTGAAATTTCATTTTTCATATTCAATCTTTCCCCAACATGTGGTAAGATAGGAAACAATCAAAGCACAATCAGGAGGCCCTGCCATGTTTTCCGCTCTGCTCCTTGCCTGGTACGATCAGCACCGGCGCATCCTGCCCTTCCGCGGCACGAAGGACCCCTACCGCATCTGGGTCAGCGAAATCATGCTGCAGCAGACCCGCACCGAAACGGTGGGAGCCTATTACGAACGGTTTCTGAAGCGCTTCCCGGATGTGTTCGCGCTGGCCGAAGCCCCGGAACAGGACGTGCTGAAATGCTGGGAAGGGCTGGGCTATTATTCCCGGGCCCGAAACCTGCACAAGGCCGCACAGCAAGTGGTCAATCAGTACAACGGCGTTTTCCCTGCCGATCTGGAAGCCCTGCGCGCCTTGCCCGGCGTGGGCAATTACACGGCTGCGGCGGTGGCTTCCATTGCTTTTGATCTTCTCGCCCCGGCAATGGACGGCAATCTGACCCGGGTGCTGTCCCGTTTCCATGGCGTGCGGGAGGACGTGGGGATCCCCTCTGTAAAACGCAGGCTGCTGGATTTGGCCCGGGAGGACATGCCCGCCGCACGCTGCGGCGATTTTAACCAAGCGCTGATGGACTTAGGGGCCATGATATGCGTGCCCGGCACGCCGGATTGCGAAAGCTGTCCCCTGCGGCCATTGTGCAGCGCGTATCAGGCTGGCGACGCGGAGGATTTGCCCATCAAAACCGCCGCCAGGCCGCCTAAGGAAATCCCCCTGGCCGTCATCCTCGTTACCTGCCGGGGCCGGATTTGGATGTGCGAACGCAAGGAAGCGCTGCTGCGGGGGCTGTGGGTATACTGCCTGGCGGAAGGCGGAAAACAAGAGGACACAAAAAAAGCGCTTGAAAGCCTTGGCATACAGGCCAAATGCCTTCAAACTCTGGGACCCGCCCGCCATGTGTTCACCCACCGGATATGGAATATGACGGTATACCATTTTGAAACGGATTCCATGAACTGCAGAGAAGGCCGTTTCGTCAGCCTGCCGGAAATGCTTTCGCTTCCAATGCCCACCGCTATGCGGACTGCCCGGGAATGGGCGCTCAGGCTTTTGACCCCCAAAGTGCTGCGGGCGGATAACGCCATTCTGCCTGCCATAGCTGCAGCCTATACCGAAAGCTGGAAAAACAGTCATGCCGCCCATTGCAGCTCCGCTTTTTTACAGGAACATACGCCGGAGCACATGGAAATGATCCTGCGGGGGCATCTTGGTGCGGGTCGGGACGTGTTCGGCCTATGGCAGACTGAAACAATCGTGGGCGTTCTGGTGATCGACCGGGCGGAAAACGAACTGGTATCCCTCTACATTCATCCGGATTATCAGAGTCTGGGCTTGGGAAAAGCCGCCGTCACCTTCGCCATCGGCGTGCTGGATGAGCGCAGGGACATGAAGGTGACCAATCTGTGCGATAATGAGCGGGCCCGGCATTTATATGAAAGCTTCGGCTTTTGCCATATTGAAGAAACCCGCCTGCTGAATCCGGAAAGAAATATCAGCGAAGAAACCCGTATCCGCAAAGGACGGTATTTCCTGCCGCTGTCCGCGCTGCATCCTTCCCAGCTATATATTTCAGAAGAAAAATTAGCCGCGGTGCGCGCCTGGTTTGACCCTGAAAACTTGATCGGCTTCGATCCCGTGCCCGTCAAAAAGCGGGCCGACGGGCTTTTGTATTTGACCGACGGTCACACCCGGGCTGTTGCGGCATACCTTGCCGGAATGAAGGAAATCCCCGTCTGCGACGAGTGGGAAGAATTGAGTTGGGAGGCCTATGACGAATCCATCCGCTGGTGCGATGCGGAAGGGGCGGACACTATAGAAAAGCTGGCGAAGCGCATCGTAAGCCCGGAAGAATATCAAATCCTGTGGAACGACCGCTGCGATCAGCTGCATCGGGAATTGGAGGAAAAACGCCATGACGCTTGAACTGCTGCCCCCGGAATTTACCGTTTGCCAACTGGCAGCGGATTCAGAAGCGGATTTGTCCGCCCCCTTCACCTTTTTTGCCCGCACGGATGAAGAACTGTCGCTGGTCTGCCCGCTGGATGCCTGCCCCGCCTCCGCCCTGAACCAGCAGGACGGCTGGCGCTGCCTGCGGGTCAAAGGGCCCCTGGATTTTTCGCTGATTGGCATCCTGGCGGAACTGGCCAATTGTCTGGCCAAAGCGGGCGTGCCCATTTTTGCTGTTTCCACTTACAATACGGATTATCTGCTGTTCCGCGCGTGCCATGAAAAAGCAGCTCTCGCCGCCCTGGCTGCGGCGGGGCATGAAATTGAATAAGCAAAATTGCGAATAGCGCCAAAAAGCCCTGCGCCCACCCGCAATAAGGAGGCGCAGAGCTTTTATTCTGATGGAAAAAGGTAAAATCTCAAACTTCCCACATGGAAAAACTTAGCAAACGCATGAAGCATAAGGTTTCCAAGCGAATTGAATAGGTGGAAAAATGCACTTTATCTCATGGCGTTTATGGTATCGTTTTCTTGCCAAATTATATCTGCTTATTGCTTCACCAATTAAAATTTGAAGCAATCCTAAAACAATTGCCAAGAAAACGGTAGGGGCGGATATGATCCGCCTGAAAAAACCACACCCGGACAACTGAATATCCGGCACTTTGTTTGGTCTGTTTAGTCGGGCGGATGATATCCGCCCCTACCACTGATACCTTTATTCCTGACGGGATGAATTCAAGAATTTATTGGTACAGCAATAGCGTTTCTTTTCATCTCACATTCTTACTATTCCAAATCCATTATACCAAGGAATAGTAAGATTTTCAGTCAAAAAAGCATGTGGGAAGTTTGAGTAAATTATTGAAGAGGCGCGATGGCGTCCAGGATAGTCTTTTCCAGAGCTTCCCGGCCGTAGCTGTCCACGGCGGCCTTGTTCTTTTCGCCGTGGGTCAGGTTGCCCGCGCCGCCGATGCAGCCGTTCACACAGGCCATGCCCTCGATGAAGTTGGCGTCCAGGGCGTTTTTGCTCTTTTTCAGCAGCGCCATGCGACATTCCTCAATGCCGTCGCAGGCGCAGGCTTTCAATTCAAATTCGTCCAGATGCTGTTCCTTCAGGCCTTCGGCCACGGCGTCGGACAGGCCGCCGCTGCGGGCGAAGATGCGGCCAAAGTAACTGGCGTTGTCCAGCACGTCCTCCGGCAGGGTGGTAATATCGATGTCCCGACTGTCCAAAAGCGCCTGCAGCTCTTCAAAGGTGATGGCGGCGTCCACATAGGGCTTCACATCGTCCAATTGCACTTCGGCCTTTTTGGCGGTGCAGGGGCCGATGAACACGATTTTCACGTTTTGGTCGTGTTCCTTGATGTACTTGGCAATGGTGGCCATAGGGGACAAATTGTGGGAAATGTAAGGAACCAGCGCCGGGAACGCGGTTTTGACGTAGCGCACAAAGGCAGGGCAGCAGGAGGAGGTAAGGAAGCCCTTTTCGGCCAGCTCCTTGGATTCCGCCTGGGCCACCATATCCGCGCCCAGGGCAGCCTCCACCACGGTATAGAAGCCCAACGCCTTAATGCCGGAAATCACCTGGCCCAGCTTGGCGTAATTCAGCTGACTGCCAATAGCGGGGGCCACCAGGGCGTAGACCTTGTATTTGGTGTTGCCCTGACTCTTTTTCAGCATGTCGATCACATTGATGATGAAGGATCGGTCCGTGATGGCGCCGAAGGGGCACTGGTACACGCAGGCGCCGCATTGGATGCATTTTTCATCGTCGATCTTGGCGGCATTGTCCTCGTTGATGGAGATGGCCTTGATCTTGCAGGCGTTCTGGCAGGGGCGCTTCCGGTTCACGATGGCGCTGTAGGGGCACACCTTGGCGCACTGGCCGCACTCCACGCACTTGGTTTTGTCGATGTGGGCCTCATGGTTGTGGTCAAAGGAAATGGCCCCGCGCTTGCATACGTCCTCGCACCGGTGGGCCAGACAGCCTCGGCAGGAATCGGTGACCTGATAGCCCACGGCAGGGCAGTCGTCGCAGGCAATATCGATCACGTTGATGATGTTGCCGGTGTTGCCGCCGCCCATGGCCAGCTTCACGCGCTCGGCCAGAATGGCCCGCTCCTTGTACACGCAGCAGCGCATGGTGGGCACCTTGCCGGGTACGATCATCTTGGGGATGTCCAGCACGTTGTCCAGCAGCGTATCGTTCCAGGCCTGTTTGGCTACTTCGCGCAGCACTTTGTATTTCAGGTATTGTACTTTGGTATCAAATTTACGCATTTTCCCTCGTTCTCCATATGATGTGAAATAGCGTTTTGCAAGCGTTTGTACCCCTTACGGCTTTCTCGGAAGGGGGTCTGGGGGAAACCGCTCTTTCAGCCGGGCGGCCCGAAAGGGCGCATGGCGCGCTGCCACACAGGATATTTAGATTCAAAGCGCGGACAAGCGCAGCGCAGGACGTGCGATGATTTTTCAAAGAGCGGTTTCCCCCAGAAAATACCGTTTCTCAGAAATAGCTTACTTTGATGCGTTTGCCCATCTTTTTCAGCGCTTCCGAAAGCTCTTGAACCAGGTTCATTTTGATGTTGAAATTGATGGGCAGGTTGGGGTTCTGGTGGGCGGGATTGATGGCCTTGCCCACGTAGAAGTTGATGTCGGTAGCTTCCTCAAACAGCAGGCGGCTGATGAGGGACGCGCCGTCTTTGCCGTTGCTCCAGGCTTCGTAATGCTGGTTTTCGCCGATGTAATCCTTGGCGTATTCCACCACCCGGTTCACGGTGATCACGCCTTCGGTGACCAGATCCACGCCCTCCAGGTAAGCGATGGGCGGAATATCCCCCTCAAAATCCAGGGATGCCCGCAGGGGCTTGTTCAGCCATTTGGCGGCGATGGTGGAGGTGGTGCCGCCGCAGATGATATGCTTGCCTTCCTTGGCGAAAAACAGGTTCATCATCCGGTCCCCGTCGTCCCGGTTGCTGGGCGGACCAAAGAGCAGGTTCATGGGTACGCGTTTGCGGATGCGCACCACGCAGGAGGTGGCGTCGTCCCCGGGCTCCCCGCCGTACAGCTTGTAGCACTCGTCCACCAGCAGGGTGGACAGATTCTTGGCCGTGTAGCCGCACAGGCTCATGGCCTCCATAAAGGAAATAATGTCCTCCCGCTTCCAGCCGAAATTGTAGCCGATGCCAATGCCCGCGTGAGGGCAGCCATCGCTCATGGCAATAAACACATCGTCCTCCTGGAGGCGGATGAGGGAGCGGAAAATCTGCTTGCCGCCAATGGTGGTTTCCGTGCGGGGATATTCCCAGTTTTCGCCGCCCCGCAGCACGATCACCTGGGGATTGTCGTACTGGATCAGCTCCGCGGTCTGGTTGCGGATGAGGCGGATGATGGTGAAGGTGGAATAAGCCACGCCGCGCGCGGAATCCACCGGCAATGTGGCGGCGATGGTTTCCACACATTCCTCGATGGAGAGCCCCGCGGCCAGCATGGTAGAAATGATCTTGCTGGTGAGGGTGGACAGAATGCTGGCCTTCACGCCGCTGCCCAGTCCGTCCGCCAGCACGATCACGGTGGAGCCGTCCTCCTGCTCCACCACTTCCACGTGGTCCCCGCAAAGCTGTTCGCCCGCGTGGTTGACGCTTTTATAGCCGATATCGCAGGTTAAATCATTCATTGGTGATAGACTCCTTCAGCTTGGACAGCGCGATTTTGGTTTCAGCGGCGGTTTCGCCCAAGAGGCTGGCAATTTCCTGCACGATGCGCATTTGCTTGTCCACCACCTTGTCGGCCACCTCTACCGTCTGGCGGCTGATTTCCTCCCGCTGGCGGCGGGCTTCCTCCTCGTCGCTGACATCGCGCATGATGCACAGCAGCATCCGCCCGTCCTCGGCGGGCACGATGGTCTGCTGGATGGTGCAGCCGTATTCGGCCAGATAGGAGCGCTGGTGGAAAATGCCTTTGCCAGTGTTTTTCACCTTCAGGAAGGGGGTGGGATCCAGGATGCGGATCACCTGATCGCCCAGCACCGCTTTGTCTGACCGCAGGTTCAGGATTTTCAGCGCGGCGGGGTTGATCTGCTGCACCTCCAATTGGTCGTTCAGCATGATGATGCCGTTGGGACTGTTGCGGGCGATGGTGTCGTTCACATTTTCCGCCTTCTCCATCAGGTAAGGCAGGCACATGGAGATTTCCGCCTTGCCCTGATAAATGGCGATGGCCTTTTCCCGGCAGGTGTCGTAGCCGCAGGAGCCGCAGTTCAGTTCCTGACTGGGCTTGAATTTGCCCATTTCCCTTAAGATGTCCCGAATCTCCGATTCGCTGGGCATGGCCGCCCGCTGTTCGATGGGCTCGAAGCGTTTGCGCAGCTGCCGGATCTCCGGCTGTGCGATTTCAAAATCCTTATCGCCGGCGTACCGGGCCACGGCCAGATAGTCTTTCAGCGGGCTGTGGCCGTACTTTTCCATCACCGGACCCCCGGCGCAGCTGCCCACGCAGGCGCTCATTTCAATGAAGCAATGGTGGATTTTTCCCTGCTCGATTTCCTTCAGGGCCGCGATGCAGTTTTCCACCCCGTCTATGGCCATGTAAGTGAAATTCGGCGCGTCCATGGCCATGGTTTTCAGGATGCCGCCGGTGGTGGGGAAGAACCGGGCGCGGCTGTGTTCGTCGGGCTGCTGCTCCCGCTGTATTTCAATGCCCTCTTTTTTCAGCCAGTTGGTCAGCTCTTCGTAGGTCAATACAGCGTCCACCATGCCCTCATAGTATTCTGCTTCGTCCTTTTTCGCTACGCAGGGGCCGATGAATACCGTCTTGGCGCCCGGGATGCGGCGCTTGATATCCTCGCAATGGGCCTGCATGGGCGACAGCACATCCGCCAGATACGGCAGCACCCGGGGGAAATACTTCTGGATCAGCAGATTGATGGAATGGCAACAGGAGGAAATGACCACGTCCCGGTCCTCTTCCTTCAAAATGCGGTCGTATTCCCGCTTGACCAATGTGGCACCCAGGGCGGTTTCCTCCACGTCGAAAAAGCCCAGCTTTTTCAGGGCTTCCCGCATGGCCTCAATGCCCACGCCCTCATAGTTGGCCACAAAGGAGGGGGCCAGGGAGACGACTACCGGATCACCGCTCTGAATGAGCACCTTGGCCTTTTCGGTTTCGTCCACGATCTCCTTGGCGTTCTGGGGGCACACCACAAAGCAATGGCCGCACAGGATACATTCGTTGCCGATGATGTGGGCCTGGTTGCCGGAAAAGCGGATGGACTTCACCGGGCAGTGGCGGATGCACTTGTAGCAGTTTTTGCAGTTGGATTTCTTCAGTGTCAAACAATTCGGCATTTTTTACACCCTTGCTTTTATTTCTTTTTCAAAGAACAAAGAAACGGTTTCCGGGGACACGGAGAAGAATTCCCCGTCCACCGTAACGCACACGCCCTGCTGGCATTTGCCCATGCAGAAGGTGCCGCCCAATTCAATTTTGTCGCTCAGGTTTTCCTTGGCGATCAGCGCCTGCAGCTGCTCCACCACGGGCCGAGAGCCCTTGATGTGGCAGGAAGAGCCGATACATACGGTTACTCTCATCTTCCTCGTCTCCTCTTTTGTTTTTATTTGGGAATGGGAAAGGAGGAGCCCCCCTCTTTGCTCCTCCTTCCCATTATAATCCGTGATTGCGGATGAAATGGGCTTAATGATACTCCACCACGCTGGCCCAGGAGAGCAGGAATTCCCGCTCCTTTTCGTTGCCCTTGACGGACTGGCTGGCCGCCACGATGGGCATCCATTTCTGTACGTACTGGATGGGCGTGCCGCTCTTTTCGCAGAACAGGTTCAGGTATTCCTTGGCGCCCTCCTCATCGCCGTTCAGCCAGAACAGAAGATACGTCCGGGCCACATCGGCGGAGGCGTTGCCCTGGGTCACGTGGCTCCAGTCGATGATGTAGGGCGTGCCATCCTCGCTGATGATGATGTTGGAAGGCCAGAAATCGCCGTGGCACACCTTGTTGTGGGTTGGCATCCCTTCCAGGCGTGCATGAAGATCATAGCGGGTGGTGGCGTCCAGATCGGCCTGGCTGATCTTGCGGCTCATCTTGTCCTTGAGCCGGTTCAGCATGGGGCAGGTTTTGCTCTGCACCTCCATCTGGATATCCACAAACTGATTTAAATATTTCGACTTATTGTCCGGATCTTCCTTCATCAGCTGAGACAAAGTTTTGCCCGGAATGAACTCGGAGAGAATGGCCCATTTGCCCTCGATCATGGTGACGCCCAGAATCCTGGGAATATGCAGCCCGGTTTCCTCGATGCGGGCCTGATTCAGCGCTTCGTTGAGGATGTCCGCTTTGGAATAGTTTTCGTTAAACACCTTCACGCACTGGTCGCCGTCCCGGTAAATGGTTTTGGCGTTGCGCACGGCAATGACGCGATCCAAATTCAGGATCTTCTCCTCCTTCTCACTATTTCCGTCCGGTGCGGTAAGCCTTCTTCACGGCGTCGTCCTGCACGCCGCCCAGGTCGTCCGCGGTGGGCTTGGGCGTTTCGGTAAAATGCTTTTCGCCGTAATAGGCATTCAGGTACATCTGTTTGATCTCGCTCATGAGCGGATAGCGCGGGTTCGCGCCAGTGCACTGGTCATCGAAGGCCTGCTCCACCATATCATCCAGCCGGTTCAGGAAGTCCTGCTCATCCGCAACGTAATCCCGGATGGTGGGCTTGATGCCCACATAGGCTTTCAGGTCGTTGATGAGCTTGATGAGACCTTCCAGCTTGTCCCGGTCAGTATCGCCGCGAACGCCCAGGGCTTCTGCTACTTCGGCATAGCGGCGCAGGGTGTGAGGATGGTCGTACTGGGGGAAAGTGCCCATCTTGGCGGGCGCTTCGGCGGCGTTGAAACGCAGCACCTCTTCGATCATCAGGGCGTTGGCCACGCCGTGGGCGATGTGATGGAACGCGCCCAGCTTGTGGGCCATGGAGTGGCATACGCCCAGGAAGGCGTTGGCGAAGGCCATGCCCGCCATGGTGGCGGCGTTGGCCATCTTTTCCCGGGCTTCCACGTCGGTCAGGCCGTTGTCATAGGCCCGGGGCAGGTATTCAAAAATGGTTTGCAGGGCTTTGATGGCCAGGCCGTCCGTGTAATCCGTGGCCATCATGGAGGCGTAGGCTTCCAGGGCGTGGGTCACGGCGTCAATGCCGCTGGCCGCAGTCAGGCCCTTGGGGGCGGTCATGTGGAAGTCGGTGTCGATGACCGCCATATTGGGCAGCAGCGCGTAATCGGCCAGGGGGTATTTGACGCCGCTCTGTTCATCCGTGATCACGGCGAAGGGCGTTACTTCGCTGCCCGTACCGGCAGAGGTGGGGATGGCGATAAAGTACGCTTTTTCGCCCATCTTTGGGAAGGTGTACACGCGCTTGCGGATGTCCATGAAGCGCATGGCCATATCCTGGAAATCCACCTCGGGATGCTCGTACAGCACCCACATGATCTTGGCCGCGTCCATGGCGCTGCCGCCGCCCAGGGCGATGATCACGTCGGGCTGGAACAGACGCATCTGTTCCGCGCCGGCCTTGGCGCAAGCCAGGGTGGGATCGGGGGCCACGTCAAAGAAGGTGGCGTGCTGGATGCCCAGCGCGTCCAGTTTTTCGGTGATGGGCTTGGTGTTGCCGTTGTGATAGAGGAAATTGTCGGTCACGATGAAGGCTTTCTTCTTGCCCATCACGTGCTTCAGCTCATCCAGCGCCACCGGCAGGCAGCCCTTCTTGATATACACCTTTTCCGGCGCGCGGAACCACAGCATGTTCTCTCTCCTTTCGGCCACGGTTTTGATGTTCAGCAAGTGCTTGACGCCCACATTTTCGGATACGGAGTTGCCGCCCCAGCTGCCGCAGCCCAGGGTGAGGGAGGGGGCTATTTTGAAATTGTACAGATCGCCGATGCCGCCCTGGGAGGAGGGGGTGTTCACCACGATGCGGCAGGTCTTCATCCGGGCCGCGAAGGCGGAAAGCACTTCGGGCTTTTTCTGGGTATCGGCGTACAGGGACGCGGTGTGGCCGTAACCGCCGTCTGCAATCAGCCGGTCGGCCTTGCTGAAAGCGTCCTCCAGATCCTTGGCGCGGTACATCGCCAGCACGGGGCTCAGCTTTTCATGGGCAAATTCCTCGGTGAGCTCCACGGATTCTACTTCGCCAATCAGCACCTTGGTTCCTTCCGGCACGGTCACGCCCGCCAAAGAAGCGATTTTGCAGGCGCTCTGGCCCACGATTTTGGCGTTCAGCGCGCCGTTGATCAGGATGGTGTGACGCACCTTGTCCAGCTCCGCGCCCTTCAGGAACCAGCAGCCGCGGTCCGCGAACTCGGCCTTGACTTCATCATAGATGCTGTCCAGCACGATCACGCTCTGCTCGGAGGCGCAGATCATGCCGTTGTCAAAGGTTTTGGAATGGATGATGGAATTGACCGCCAGCACCAGGTTGGCGCTGTCGTCGATGACGGCGGGCACGTTGCCCGCGCCCACGCCCAGGGCTGGCTTACCGCTGGAATAGGCAGCCTTCACCATGCCGGGGCCGCCGGTGGCTAGGATAATATCCGCTTCCCGCATCAGGGTGTTGGTCATGTCCAGGGAAGGCACGTCGATCCAGCTGATGATGCCCTCCGGCGCGCCGGCCTTCACCGCCGCGTCCAGCACCACCTTCGCCGCGGCGATGGTAGCTTTCTTGGCCCGGGGATGGGGGCTGAAAATGATGCCGTTGCGGGTTTTCAGGCAGATCAGCGCCTTGAAAATGGCGGTGGAGGTGGGGTTGGTGGTGGGGATCACCGCCGCCACCACGCCGATGGGCTCGGCAATTTTCTTCATGCCGTAAGCCTTGTCTTCCTCGATCACGCCGCAGGTTTTGGTGTCCCGGTAAGCATTGTAAATGTATTCACTGGCGTAGTGGTTCTTGATCACCTTGTCCTCCACCACACCCATGCCGGTTTCCTCCACGGCCAGCTTGGCCAGAGGAATGCGGGCCTGGTTGGCTGCCGTGGCCGCGGCCAGGAAGATCCGATCCACCTGCTCCTGGGAATAGGCGGCGAAGACCCGCTGCGCAGCGCGCACCCGCTCGATGGCCGCTTTCAGCGCTTCCACGCTGTCCACCATGTCAAATGCTTTTTGTTCCATACTGTTCCTCCTTTTCCTGATTGCGTGATTCACTGGCTGTCATTTGGAGATAAGCCAGGGATAATGCGATATTTTCTTGATGCACCGTCACATGGGGCGGCACTTTGATGGGAAATGGTGCGAAATTGAGGATCGCTTTCAGGCCGCTTCGGACCATCTCCTCCGCGGCGGACTGCGCCGAAGCCGCCGGAACTGTCAAAATGCCTGTCTGAACTTGATGCGATGTGCAAAAGCCCGCCAGCTGATCCATGGGATACACCGGCACACGGCCGTGAAATAAAGGGGATGCCGCCGCGTTTTTGTCAAAGGCGGCGATGATCTCCGTCCCATACTCCCCAAATCCGTCGTATTCCATCAGGGCCGTTCCCAGCTTGCCCGCGCCAACAATCACCGCAGAAACGGGCACATCAGCTCCCAGCGCCCTTTCCATATCCCTGCGCAAGGTCGACACCGGATAGCCCACCTTGGGCAGGCCCGCCGTACAGACGCTGGCCAGGTCCTTGCGCACCTGAACCTCGCCCAGCCCCAGGCCCTTGGCAATCTGCGTGGCGGAAACTTTTTCCGCGCTCATCCTGCGGATAAACTGCAAATACATGGGCAATCGCCCCAATGTCGCTTTGGAAACCGTGCTCTGCAAAGGATCATCCTCCTTTCGATATATATTATATCGAATCATCTGTCCTTTGCGAATTACTAAAACCGTATAGGCGGTATATCACAATCTATCATTTGTGATGATCTCATGGCAAAAAAAGAAGCTTTGCCGCCAGAAATGACAGCAAAGCCGTTTGGGGATTGATTTTTTATTTTTTTCTTGTGATGCACGCGCGCTTGGATTGGGTCAGCTCTGTAATGAAGCGTTTGTCCAGTTCTGTCAGCCGGTAATCCTGCCGATGGATCAGCATATCACGGTACAGCCGCTGGTTTTCCGCGCATTCCCGCTGCACCAGATGCAGCTGCCGCAAAAGCCTTTCGGGCAGCGGCGACACCCACATAACGGTTTCCGGGTTTTCTGTCAGCAAATCAAATTGACTTCCCCGTTCAAACATGAAAATGCGCCGGGGCGTTTGCGGCAGTTCCTCGTTTCTCACGGCGGAAAGCGGCAAGGAAGGCACATAAGGATCGGCGTGGGCAATCTGAATGTACTGCTGCAGATCCGAAAAACGGATGGTGTCCATGGCTGCCAAAGCGCAGTCCTGACGC
This sequence comes from Clostridia bacterium, assembly GCA_030537395.1. Taxonomy (GTDB): domain Bacteria; phylum Bacillota; class Clostridia; order Christensenellales; family Aristaeellaceae; genus RUG563. The sequence continues at coordinate 12,948 of JAUNMW010000037.1, forward strand.
ATCACCAGCACATATTTGAACTCCGCGACGATTTCGCCTTTCAGCCCTTTCTCCGCCATCATTTGCTTGAAATATTTATCATAACCCGCCGCGTACCGGATGATGCCCAGATTGTATCCAACCTCCAGGATGTTTTTCACCGCCTGCAGCGCGTTGGTTTCCTGATAAAAGATTTCCACCTGTTCCTTTCCCAGCGTTCGGGATAAGGCGGCGAAAGCATCCGAGATATAGCTGGCCCGGGGTACGGAAATGGAAAAGCGCTGCTTCCCCGCTTTTTTCTCTTTGTACAGGCTTTCCATTTCGTCCACCTGTTCCAAAATCTTCCGGGCCTGATTGACGAACAGCTCGCCGTCCGGCGTCAGCATCATGCCTTTGGAGGAGCGGCGAAAGAACTGGATCCCCAAATCGGCTTCCATTTCCTTGACCACCCGGCTCAAATTGGGCTGCGCTACGTGCAGCTCCTCCGCCGCTTTGTTGATAGAGCCGTTCTCCGCGATACTGATGATGTACTTCAGGTGTAAAATGTTCATGTGATTCTCCCCCGCCGCGGATTCAAAGCCGTATACTTTTCGGTTGATGAGCCTTCCCGTATTCTGGGTTGGCTTTGCCATATTCTTCCCTGCAAGTCTCTCCGGCACAGCGATCCCGTTCATGCGCTTCATGGTATCCCTTTGCTAATTCTCTCTTCTTCAAAAATATCCTGCAAATCTGTTCAGCCGATGCAAACGAGATATACGCACTCCTGTCACAGAGGAAAGGTGTTGGTTTGCTTCCGTTGGCCATAGCGGGGATCAGGGCGATAAAAAAGCGAACCGGCAGGATATTCCGCCCGCCGGTCCGCAAGGATAAAAAAGAGAGCAGCGGACGATTTTCCATCCGCATGCGTATCATAACGCTTTTTTGTGAAGAAACTTTGAAATCCATGTTAAAAGCTATGATGGGTTCTTTCTGATGCGGATGCGCATTTCCAGCCAATTGTCCTCCTCCTGGGTTTCCAATTGCGCGTCCAGGCCCGTATCCTGCATTTGGCGCATCACGTTTTTAATGGCGTTCACATACAGCCGGTGATCCCGTACCAGAGAAATCACCTTCCGGCTGGGCGGGGGCACGGGCAGGCGCTTTTGGGCCTTCATCACCAGTGCTTCGGTTTCCCGCACGGTCAAATGCAGTTGAGCGGCCTGATGGGCGATGCGGAGGCGGGCGGCGCCGTCCGGCAGGGGCAGCAGGGCCCGGGCGTGGCGTTCGCTTAAACCTTCATCCATCAAATACTGCCTGAGCTCCGGCTCTATTTTCAGCAGCCGCAGCTTATTGGCCACGCCGGAGGGGCTCTTTCCCAGCTTTCGGGCCAGGGCCTCCTGGGTCATGCCGGTGGACAGCAAATCGGCATAGGCCTCCGCTTCTTCAAAATAATGCAGGCTTTCCCGCTGCAAATTTTCGATCAGCGCCAGCAGCGCGCTTTCCCCTTCCGATACGGGCAGGATAAAAGCGTCGATATGGGTATAGCCCAGCAAGGCACAGGCACGGAATCTTCTTTCCCCCATCACGATTTCGTAACCCGCGCCCGCCGCCCGCACCGTAACGGGCTGAAGCAGGCCGTGCTGGCGAATGGAGGACGCCAATTCCAGCAGCGCGTGATCATCAAATTCCTTTCGGGGCTGCCGGGGATTGGGCGTGATCCTTTCCATGGGCAGGCAGAAAATCTGCCGTCCCCCTCCCGTCCGTTCCTCCCGCAGCACGCTCATGTACCCCATCCTCCTTTGACGTATACCGTACCCGCTGTCCGCAGCCCGGCCAATTCCTTCATCGATCCTGCTGAACGGAGCACGGAAGGCGTCCTGCTTCCCCTCCCCCTGGTTGGCGGGACGCCTGGCCGCGCTCACGGTAACTATCATTCTGCAAATAAAAAAATCCTCCTGCCGATTTTCCGGCGGGAGGAGCGGGAACCCTTCGACCCGATTCCGTTCAGACCGCGTTATTCGCCATCACTTTTTGCCGCATTTCAGCGGACGCTTGGCGGGAATGCCGTTTTTGCGCGGATATTGGGGAAGGGTTTTTTCAATTTTGAGTACGGGAACCAATACATGGCGGGTGTCCTGCTGGGGCATTTCGATGAACGGCTCCAGCCGTCCTCCCAGCGCTTCGGCGGCAAACACGCCGTCCGCCCCTTCCTCGGCAACGGCGGGGCCCTTCCAGCACAGGGCAAAGCCCCCAACCTTTACAAAAGGCAGCAGATATTCGCACAGCACGTTCAGGGGGGCCACGGCCCGGGCCACCGCCCGGTCGTACCGCTCCCGGTGATCGGAATTCTGTCCCAGCATTTCCGCCCGATCCTGGATGACCTGCGCATTTTTCAATTGCAGATCATCAATCACAGCCTGCAAAAACTGGCATCGCTTGCCCTGGGCCTCCAGCAGCGTTACGGTAAAATCAGGCCGGGCCGCGGCCAAGGCCAAGCCGGGAAAACCGGCCCCCGTTCCCACGTCGATCAGCCGGAGCCCGGAGGGAAACAAAGCATTTTGCGTCAGCGGCAGCAGGGAATCCACAAAATGCCGGGCAGCCATATCCCGCGCCGTTACGCTGGTCAAATCCATGCGGGTATTCCAGTCCAGCAGCATGTCATGATACCGGTTCAGCCGGGAAACGGCATCCTCCTCCAATTGAACGCCCGCTTGATTCAGGGCTTCCTTCAAATCAGGCATATCGGTTCGCCTCCCGCATGGACAGAATTTGCAGCATCACCTTTTCCAGGGTTCCCACATCGGATAATTGGCCGCTCTTCACCAGGTATTCGCTTTCCAGGCACAATTTTGCCATCTCCGCCAATTGCTTGCCGGTATAGGCCCGGGCGGTGTCCAGGCTTTTGCGCGCCACGAAGGGGGGAATGCCCAATTTGGAGGCGATTTCTCCCGGCTGACACCCGGCGGCGGCCAGCGCTTTGGCATAGCGCAATTGGCGGCACTGCCTTCCCAGCAGCGACAATAGCATCAGCCTTTCCTCCCCGTCCCTTAGCAGCCCCTCCAGCATACGCAGGGCCTTGGCCCCCTGGCCGGACAGCAGGGTGTCCGCCATATCGTACACCTTGTATTCTGTGGACTGTACGCAGATGGCGTCCACGTCCGCCTCCGTGATTTCCTCCCGATCCCCCGCGTAGGCGGCCAGCTTGCCGATTTCGTTGTTCAGCAGCGTTAAATCCCGCCCAGCGGAAAACCACAGCCGCTGGCAGGCGGCCAGGCTGATTTTCTTGCCGTTCTTTTTCAACGTGGCGGCGATCCATTGGGCCAGCTCCCGATCGTCCAGGGGATCGAAGGAAACGATCTGGGCCTTCTTTTTCAAAACCTGGTACAGCTTTTTCCGCCCGTCGGCTTTGCCGTGGCAGTAGAACACGATCACCGCCGTATCCGGCAGCTGATCCAGATAACTGTCCAGGCGCTTCACCGCGCTGTCCTCATCGTAATCCTTGGCCTTTCCGGTTTGCAGCATAGCGCTGTCCCGTACCTCCACAAAGCGGCGGTCGCTCATGAAGGGCAATGTTTCCGCGGCGGCAATCAGTTCGTCCGGGGCGGGGTCCGCCAGCCGTGTATCGTTCATGGCCGCGAAATCACCCCCCGCCGCCTTCTCCCGAATGGCCTTCAGGGCGGATTTTTTGGTAAATTCCTCTTCCCCTTCAAACAGATAGCAGCGCTCCATGCTGCCCTTTTTCAGGGCGGAAAAAAATTCGCTGTGCTTCATTTTGTCTCCTCATGATTCAAATAGGGAATCAGCGTGGCTTCCCCATTCCGTACGGTAATGGTCAGCGCGCCCCACTCCCCCGTGTGATACGCGGGAATGCCCGCCTCCGCCAATCTTTCCAGCATATCCGGATGGGGCAGCACCGCGCTGCCTGCATTGGCGGGGATCAGGGCGATTTCCGGGGTAACAGCCTGCAGAAATTCCCTGCCGGTGCTGTTTTTACTGCCGTGATGGGCCACCTTCAGAATATCGGCGTCCGCTGCCGCGTACATTTCATAATCCCCCGTCAGATCCCCGGTGGTCAGCAGCTTCACCCCGTCCAAATCGCATAACAGGGCGAGGCAGTAGCGGTTGGCGTTCTGACCGGGGCGCACGGTGCCCGCCAGGGGCCACGTGGCCGTCAGGGTGACCCGGCCCATTTGCAGGCTGTCTCCCGCGTGCATATACCGAATGGGCGCCCCCATTTCCCGAAGTGTGTCCAGCAGGGCCAGGCAGCCCGGATCGATCAATTGTTCCTCGGCTCCCTCCGGCAGGATCACTTCCCCGATGGGCACGTTATCCTCCAAAAGCTGCGCGACGCCGCCGCAGTGATCGCTGTGCAGATGCGTCAGGATCAAATGATCCGCCCTGCGCCCCGATGCCAGCAGATAGGAAGCCGTATCGCCTCCGTATTTCCCCGTATCGATCACCACGGTTTCCCCGCCATCCAGGATCAGGGCGCTGTCCGCCTGACCCATAGCAAGCTGCACATACTGCACATCCCGGCAAACAGTCAGCCGCCATACGCCAAAGGCCATCACGACCGCCGCCCCGCCGATCGCCAGCTTTTTGGAAAACGGCTTCACGGCCACATACCGGGTGCACATCGCGGCGAACAGCACCGCCGCCCAAACGCAGTACCAGGGCAATTGAGGCGTGCGCACGGTAGCGAAGGGCAGATTTCCCAGCCATTTGACCGCGCTCACCATGCCCTGGGTGACCGGACGGATCAGGCTGCCCAGCCACATGCCCGCGGGCAGGGAAACGCAGCCCACGATCAGGATCATCGCATAGGCGGGCAGCAGCACGGCAAACAGAGCGCACAGCACGGGATTTACCAGCAGCCCGATCAAAGAGAATTTGTGAAAAATCTGAATCGCAGGCAGCAGGGAGCCCATCGTGGCGGTAAAGGTGGCGCTGATTTCCGCCCGCAGTGCCTGAGGCCGCACCTTTTCCAGCGGCTTTGCGATCAGCGGCGAAAACACGATCATGCCCAGCACCGCGCAGAAAGACAATTGAAAGCTGGCGGAAAACAGATCCAGGGGCCGGAAAAGCAGGATGAACCAAAACGCCGCGCAAAGGGTGGTCACGGGGTCCGGGGCCCGGCGCACGATGCGCTGAAACATAGCCAGCAGCAGAAGCACGGAAGCCCGCACCACCGGCGCGGAAAAATCCAGAATCGCGCAATAGCACAGCAGGAATACGCTCAGCGCGGCAAGCTGTCCCTTGGGCCCCATCCATCGTCTCAGAGGGATCAGCAAAAGCCCCGCCATCAATCCCACATGCAGCCCGGAAACGGCCAGCAGATGGGCCGCCCCCGCGTCGGTAAAGCCCTGCTTGGTTTCCTCCGGCAGATTGCTTTTCTGGCCCAGAAGCAGCGCTTCGGGCAGCGGGCTTTCCTCTCCGAAAACCTGCCGCAGCCTGTTTCCCAGGCTTTGCTGAATCCCGTAAATCACGGAGGCAAGGCCCCGGCCCGGATGATCCAGCACCATGGCGTCCGTTGCGCCGGAAACGCCCGCCGCAACGCCCTTTTGCAGCAGATACATACGGAAATCAAAGCCGTAGGGGTTCACCCGGCCGCTGGGATGATATATTTTTCCCGTCAGCGTCACCCGGTCCCCCTCCCGTGGAAGAAAAAGCTCCTCCTCGTCCGGGGTATAGGTCCAGTACAGCTTTTTGATGGTTCTTTCGCCCGCTTCGCCGGTATACCGAACGTTTTCCAGATACCCCGCCGCGGTGCCGTCCTCCCGAAGCACGGTATCGGCCGACAAAACGCCGGTCACCTGACACCGTCCCGCCTCCGGCAGCGATGGATGGGCGGCGAATCCTCCCAAAAGCAGCCCCAGAAACAGGGCGCAGGCCATAAACCCCGTCACTCTGCGCTTTTCATTGACGGGAAGCAGCAGCACCGTTAAAACCGAAGCCCCAAGCCCCGCCGCCCACCATAGGGGGTGCCAGGAAAACAAAACGCCCGCCCATACACCGATGCCATAGGCCGCCGCGGCGGCGGCCAGCGGACGCTGGTGATGAAACGGGCGCGCGCTCACAGCGCGATCACCATCCCGGGGTGAACCGCCTGGGCATGGGGGCAGATTTCCCGGGCTTCCTTTTCCATCGTTTCCGGGGCATGACGAACGGGCAGATGGGTGAGATACAGCTTTTTCGCCTGAGCCTCCAATGCTAATCTTGCGGCCCCCGCCGCGCTCATATGAGGCTTTTGATCCGTCCATTCATGGGTCAGAAAAGCGGCGTCCGCCAGCAGCACGTCCGCGCCTTTTGCGAATTCCGCCAGGCCGTCGCAGTCGTTGGTGTCGCCGGTAAACACCAGCGTTTTTTCGCCGTCCGTCAGGCGAAGGGCCCGGCAGGGCACCGGATGGCGGACGGGCAGCGTGGTAACTGTCAGTTCCATCGCCTTCAATTCCGCGGGATAGGGTTTTACCTCAAAGGCCGGGGCCGTCAGCAGCGCCCGGAAGGGGGATTCATCCTCCAGCGGCACATACACTGTCAGCGTTTTCCCCGCGATTTCCAGATAATACCGCAGCACCAGCAAATCGCTGGCATGATCAAAATGCAGATGGGAAAGCAGCACGCATTCCAGCGCCGCCGGGTCCCAAAGCTGCATCAGCCTTCCCAGCACCCCCGCGCCGCAGTCCATCAGCAGGGCTTTATCGTTGTTTTCGATCAAATAACCGCTGGTGGCGCCTCCCGCCGCGGGATAAGGTCCATGGCAGCCGATCACATGCAGCTTCATGGCTTTCTCTCCTTCATTCGATTTCAAACTTTTTGCTCACCCGGTCCCGCCAGGCCAGGCCGATATGCACGTCCTCGCCCACCCGGACCCCTTCCCGGCCCAGGCGTTCGGTATGGGTGGCCAAGGCCAATTCCGGCGTGTTGTTTTCCCCGCTCAAATGTCCCAGCATCACTTCCCGCACGCCGGTATTCATCAGCTCCAGCAGCCCTTCCGCGCTGGCTAAATTGGAAAGATGGCCGTGATTGCCTAAAATGCGCTGCTTTAAATACAGGGAATAATGGGGGTTGAGCATCAAAAGATCGGGATCATGATTGCTTTCCAATAACAAAATATCCACGCCGCTGAGCGCCTTGACCACACTTTTTTTCATGCAGCCCATATCCGTGGCGGTGGCCACGCTGCGGCCACCGTAAAACACCCGGAAACCCACTGGGTCCGCCGCGTCATGAGGAATGGAAAAGGGATAAAGCGCCAAGTCCCCGATATAAAAATCTTCTTCGTCCTCGAATATGCGCCGGTTCCCAGGAGCAATCTCCCCCACGCTCCGGGCCATGGCGTTCCAGGTGCGTTCATTGGCGTAAACCGGCACGTGATATTTCCGGCTCACGATGCCCACGCCCTTTACATGGTCGCTGTGTTCATGGGTAACGGCGATGCCGCTTAAGGTTTCGGGCAGCACGTTGATTTCCCGAAGAGCCCCCTCGATCGCTTTTCCCGTCATGCCCGCGTCGATCAAAATTCTGGTATCTCCCGCGCCGATAAACAGCGCGTTTCCGCTGCTCCCGCTGAAAAGCGGGCAAAATGTAAACCGCATACCGTGTCCTTTCCAAGGAAAATCATTTCCGTATTATTATAATCAAAAATGATCATCCTGGCAAGCCTCGGCACTTTTTGTGATAAGAAAAATGTGAATAAAGAGCCCTTTAAGTTACTGAGTTAGTACCAACTAAGGGTTACGTTGGGGCTATCCGCCCCAAACCCCGACCAGGGCGGTGACCGCCCT
>JAUNMW010000306.1 GCA_030537395.1 Clostridia bacterium
GTATCAACAAAATATATCTCAACTCTCAACTCTTAACTCTCAACTCCTTTTCTTTTAAAGACCTGTTTAAATTGTAAAAGGAAATCAAAATGGAGTATCGCTCAGTTTGCCGCCGGGACGGGACGCTCACGGGTGAAATCATGGAAAAGCACGCGCCCAAACGGCCCGGCGATTATTTCCGGCATGTGGTATTGGTTCTGAAAACCAAGGACAGCCCCCCGCCCGGACAGGGAGAGGGGCTGTATATCGTCCAGCAGCGAAGCCTGAAGGCCCGGTATTTTGCCGGGAAGTGGGATGTGACCGGCGGCGGGGTGCAGGCCGGGGAAACGCCCGTTCAAGCGGCGATCCGGGAAGCGAGGGAAGAGCTGCGTTTGTCCTTATCCCCGGATGAACTGATTCATGCTTATAATTATACGGTGGATTGGCAGGACGGCACCGGTCTGATCATTTCCATGTACGCCTGCCGCGCCGCTGTGCCGGAAGGGGGCTTTACCTGGGACGCGCGGGAGGTAAACGACGTGCAGGTGATGCCCTTCCATCTCTTCCGCGCCTATGTGATGGATCATAACGACGAAGCGTTTGGACAAGCGCTGGATCAAATCGAAGCGGCGATCTGAATCGCGGGGGAATGCCATGCTCAGCCAAAAGGAAATCTGGGAAATCGCCAGAAGGCAATCGGCGCTGGACCTGAACTGCGCGCCGGAAGAATTTTTGAAAACAGAGCCGGTCCTGTGCAGAGGCGGCCTGGGGCCGGGAGCCAAGAAATATTATCAGGAGCCCGTTGCCTGCAATTTTGTTTCCTACGGCAGCAACGTGGTGGCCTCCGCGCTGGAGTCCTGCCGGGATATTGCAGGGGAATACATTCAGAAATTTCCCTTTTATCACTGCTTTGAAACGCCCAATCTGCATTGGCTGGATGAGCGCCTGGAGCCCCTGGGGCAAAAGGTGTGCTTCATGGCGGAATACTTTCTGCCCCGGCCCGAGGCCGTTCGGGCCCTGCCCTGCGCATATCCTTTGCGGGTGCTGGAGCCCACGGATTTTTCCTGTCTGTATCTACCCGAATGGAGCAATGCCCTGTGCGAAAAGCGGAAAGAACTGGACGTGCTGGCCGTAGGCGCGTATGACGGGAACAGGCTGATCGCCCTGGCGGGCTGCTCCGCCGACGCGGAAAGGATGCGGCAAATCGGCATCGACGTGCTGCCGGCCTATCGCGGGCGGGGCGTCGGGGCGGCCTGCGTCAGCCGCCTGGCCCTGGAAATTCTGCAAAGGAACCTGGTCCCCTTCTACTGCGCCGCCTGGAGCAATCTTCCCTCCGTGCGCACCGCCCTGAAATGCGGCTTCCTGCCCGCATGGACGGAAATGACCGTGAAACCCCGGGAAACCGTGGAAGAAATGAACCGGTAGTTTGGCTATATGTGAGAAAGCGGGGATATGTTTGTCTACCATTTATCAGATCATGAACACCATCCTGCCCTTTGAATGCTTCGAGCTGGATTTTATGAAGCGGGGCCTGCTGGCGATTTTGCTGCTGACGCCGCTGCTGGCCCTGATGGGCACCATGGCGGTGAACCGGCGCATGGCGTTTTTTTCGGACGCTCTGGGCCACAGCGCCCTGTGCGGCGTGGGGCTGGGGCTGCTGCTGGGCATTCAGAACCAATTGATCAGCATGATCATCTTCGGGGTCGTTTGGGCCGTGATGATTTCCCGCATCAACCGCACCGGCGGCGAATCGGCGGATACCATCATCAGCGTGTTTTCCTCCACAGGCATCGCGGCGGGGCTGCTGATCCTTTCCCGGAACGGCAGCTTTTCCAAGTATTCCGCGCTGCTGGCGGGGGATATCGTGTCCGTGCCGGAGGGGGATCTGCTCTGGCTTTTGCTGGCCCTGCCGCTGGGGGTGGGGGCCTGGGCGCTTTTGTACAATAAACTGCTTTTGACCGCCGTGAACCCCGCCCTGGCCCAAAGCCGGGGGGTGAACACCAAATGGGTGGAATACGCCTTCGTGTCCCTGGTGGCGGTGGTGGTGATGCTGAGTATCCGGTGGGTGGGCGTGCTGCTGATCAACGCGCTGCTGATCCTGCCCGCCGCCGCCGCCCGCAACGTATCCCGCACCGCGGCCCAGCACGCCCTGTTCAGCGTATTGATCGGCCTGTTCTGCGGTGTGGCGGGGCTGGTGGCTTCCTACTATCTGGAAAATACGGGGGCCGGCGCGGCCATCGTGCTGTGCGCCGCCATTTGCTACGCCATTACCTTGCCGCTGAAGGCGAAGGTGCAGTAAGGGAGCGCGGAGGAAAGCATGGAATTACAAAATAAATTGGGGCTGACCGGCGTGGCTTTCCTGTACGAGGAAGAAAGAATCAGCAAAATCAAAGCCAGGCGGCTGTACGATGAGCGGGTGATCGATACTTTTGAGGTGGGCACCTACGCGGGCCTGCAGGCCATTCATCGCTGGCTGTTTGAGGATATTTACGATTTTGCCGGGGAGACCCGAAAACTGAATAGGGCAAAGGGCGGCTTCCGGTTCGCCTCCGCCCTGTACCTGGAAGACGCGCTTCGACAAATCAGCGCCATGCCCCAGGAAACCTTTGAGCAGATCATTGCCAAATATGTGGAAATGAATATTGCCCATCCATTCCTGGAGGGCAACGGAAGAAGCACTCGCATCTGGCTGGACGCCATGCTGAAAAAAGCTTTGGGCAAAGTGGTGGATTGGAGCCGGGTAGACCGGGAGGATTACCTGCTGGCCATGGAGCGCAGTCCCGTGAAGGATACGGAAATCCGCCTGCTGCTGAAAGATGCTTTGACCGACCAGGTGGACGATCGAACGGTGTTCATGCACAGCATCGACGCCAGCTACGGGTATGAAGGGTATCGGCAGTATAGAATGGAAGAATTATAAAAAAATAGCGGAATGAGTCCGCTATTTTTTTAGACGATCAATCAGACTTACAAGTATTTGCCTGTCATTATCATCAAGGCCTGTTATATCTAATAATTCACGATGCCCAACACCAAGTAAATAATCTGTAGTAGTATTAAAAACGGAAGCCAGTTTGGCGAGAACTTCATAAGAAGGATAACGAAACCCATTTTCATAAGAACTAACAACAGATTTTGAAATGCCTAATTGAACAGCAAGCTGCTTCTGTGTTAGGCCTTTTGCTTGCCGCAATAATTTCAAACGTTCTCCAAAGTTCACCATTACAAATTCACCTTCCACTTTTAGCATATCCTAAGAAGGATTTCTAATGGTGTTGTCGAATATACTTTTTGTGGACAATAATCAAAAGGGAGCGATAGAACAATGAGAACAGATAATAATCAGAAAAAAAGTGGAAGAATTGTTTTCATTTCTTGTTTATGTATTGGTTTTTTGATCATTATATTTGGTCTTTCACAGTCATCAAAAAAACAAGTACCTTTATCAAATTCTCAATTAACAAATGAAAACAAATCAACTACCTCAATTGTAACAACTGCTCTGAATAATGCACTGACTACTGTTTCACCCAATAATAAAACAGTAAGTAATTCTGTTACTAATAGTTCAATTAAAAATACATA
>JAUNMW010000307.1:0-1618 GCA_030537395.1 Clostridia bacterium
GTCACCGCCCTGGTCGGGGTTTGGGGCGGATAGCCCCAATGTAACCCCTTAGTTGGAACTAACTCAGTAATTTAAAGGGCATAATCAATGCTTTGAAAAACAAGCGTTTATTCTTCCGTTTCCTTCTTCTCTTCCTGCCTTTCGGCACGGCGGACGGTGACCCGGGCCCATTCCACCCGGCGGTCCAGGATGGATTCCACCTGGATTTCCAGCTGATCGGCGGTGCCTTCCTCGGGGGCCTCCCCGTCGGGGGTGCAGTACAGGGACAGGCTGGGGGTGGTGCCATCCTTGGGAATGGTGGTAAAACGGCTGAAAATCAGGCCGCCCAGGGTGTCGTAATCTTCGTCCTCGGGCAGGGTGATATTCAGCGTTTCAGCCACGGTTTCCAGATCGGCGGTTCCGCTGATGCGCCAGGAATCATTCCCCAGGGGTTGGATCTCGCTTTCGGCGGCAGGGTCGAATTCATCGTAGATATTGCCCACGATTTCTTCCAGCAGGTCCTCCATGGTGATGATGCCGCTCATGCCGCCATATTCGTCCACCACGATAGCGATGTGGGTTTTCACGTGCTGCATGTTCCGCAGCAGTACGTCCGTGGGCACGGTTTCAGGCACGAAATAGGGGTCCCGCAGCAGCGCCCGGAAGGGCTTGGGCCGCTTGTCGCTCATGTTCAGCAGATATTCCCGGGTGGAGAGCACGCCGATGATATCGTCAATGTCCTCATCGTACACCGGGAAGCGGGACAGGCCGCTTTCCTTGATGGTTTCCAGAATGGTTTCCTGATCGTCGCCGATCCAGATGGAGGTCACGTCGGTGCGGTGGGTCATGCAGTCGGCGGCAGTGAGGTCGCCGAACTCGAACACGTTTTTGATCATGTCCCTTTCGTCGCTTTCGATCACGCCGCTTTCCTCGCCGATATCCACCATGGCGCGAATCTCTTCCTCCGTCACTTCCTCATCCTTGGCGTGGGGGTCGATGCCGAAAAGCCGCACGATGCCCCGGGAGGCCAGCCGCTCCACCACCGTAAAGGGGGTCATACACCGGACGATAAAGGTGATCACGGGGTACAGGCGGAGAACCAGGGAATCCGCCCGCTTGCGCCCCACCTTTTCCGGCACCATCTTGCAGAAAACCATGATCAGCGGCGCGGCGACCAAGCAGAACACCACCGCCGCCCCCGCGAAGGGGAGCCCCATGCCCTGGCACAGCTCCACGCCCAGGGCCGCGAATAGCAACAGAAAAAGCGTCCGCAGCCCGCGAAGCGCAATCACGGGTTCGGGTCGCTCCAAGTAAGGCAACAGCTTTTTCGCCCGCCCGTCGCCCTCGGCGGCGGCAGCGCGCAGCTTGCTTTCATTTGCGTTTGTCAGCGCGGCCTGGCTCAAGGCCAGCAGTCCGCAGAATACCAGAAAAACGATTTCAACCAGCCATCGGCCTATCGGGTCGTCCAAGGAAATTCCCTCCTACAAAATCAATGTCCGTATTATATAGCATGAGCGGGGGTTTGTCAATCAAAGAGAGTTGAGAGTGAAGAGTTGAGAGTTGAGATTTATATAGCCTCATGCTCTTTTTCCTTGCGAATCCAGCATATATAATGTATCAACATATATAATATCTCAAC
>JAUNMW010000307.1:1628-3556 GCA_030537395.1 Clostridia bacterium
TTCACTCTCAACTCTTTTTCTTGCTTAAAGGGCCTTATAACCTCATGCCCTAAAGCTGCCTCAAATTACCGCTCCTGCAGCTGCTGCATCAAATCGCTGACCAGGGTATGCAGGGCGGGAGAGGATTTCATTTCCTGGGCTACCTTCTGGCAGGCGTGGTTGACGGTGGAATGATCCCGGCCGCCGAAGCTGTCGCCGATCATGGTCAGCGGCGCGCCCACCAGTTCCCGGGAAATGTACATGGCGATTTGACGGGGCACGGCCACGTCCCGGCTGCGGCGGGGGCTCTTTAAATCGTCCACCGAAACGCTGTAATAGGTGGCCACGGCGTCCATCACATCCTCGCAGGTAACATGGCGGGGCTCAGTGCGGGCAAAAATTTCCCGCAGGGCGTCCTCCGCCAGGTTCATATCCACCGGCTTGCCGGTGAGGGAAGAGTAAGCCACCAGCCGGGTCAGGCATCCTTCCAGCTCCCGCACGTTGTTGGACACCCGCTCCGCGATCATGGTGAGCACGGCGGTGTCCACGTTCAAAAGCTCTTCCTCCGCCTTCCTTTTCAGAATGGCCACCCGGGTTTCCAGGTCGGGCTTGGAAATATCGGCGATCAGGCCCCATTCAAAGCGGCTGCGCAGCCGATCCTCCAGCTTGGCGATTTCCCGGGGCGGCTTATCGGAGGACAGAACGATCTGCTTTCCAGCGGTGTGCAGGGCGTTGAAGGTGTGGAAAAACTCCTCCTGGGTGCCCGTTTTGCCGGTCAAAAACTGAATATCGTCCACCAACAGCACGTCGATGTTCCGGTACTTTTCCCGGAATTCGGCCTGGGTTTTCTTGTTCAGGGAATTGACCATTTCGTTCATGAACAATTCGCAGGTGACATACTTCACCCGCAGCGTGGGCTTCTGGGACAGCATATAATGGCCGATGGCGTGCATCAAATGGGTTTTGCCCAAACCAACTCCGCCGTAAATGAACAGGGGATTGTAGGCGTCTGCCGGGGCCTCCGCCACCGCCAGGGCCGCGGCGTGGGCGAAACGGTTGTTGTTGCCCACCACAAAGGTGTCGAAGGTATACTTGGGGTTCAGGCTGCTTTCATCCGCCGGTTTTTCCGCAGGCGTAATACCCGCCCGGTATTCATCGGCCTGGGCGGGGGTGAGGATCTGGGCTTTCACGGGGCGGCCCGCCGCCTCGGACAGGGAATTGCTGATCAGCACGGCATACCGGGGCACCACAAACTGATAATAAAACTCCGTCACCGCTTCAATAAAAAACTGATCGCCGGAATAGCCCAGCGGCCGCAGCGCTGAGCGGATCCAGGTGTTGAAGGTGACTTCCGTCATTTCCGTATGCATGATCTGGCATGCCTGATCCCATAGGGCCTGCTTATCCAAAGTACTCTCTCCGCTTCTCATCACAATGCATGAAATTGCATGTTTATTTGTGGTATACTTTTGCAAAAATGGGAAAAAAGAACCTGCACCGGAAGGAACCCCTCCTGCAGGATGTGGATAACTTTTTGTGGAAAACATTTTCTGCGTTTCCCACGCCCCTATCATAGCAGATTTTATCCGATTTTTCAAGGTTTTTCCCATTTTGACCGGAAAGCATGCTTCATGCAGCTGTCTTTTGTGTTGATAACTTTTCAGTTCTATCCATTGTGTAGCCCGGCTTACGGCAATACAATCAGTGGCGCTTCTTATCGTTCGACGATGCATAAATATTTTAATTGTGCATATATATTCGTAGCGTCATAAACATTTTAAGAATTGGAAATAATTTCTTGATAAACATATAATGTTCGTTACGCTACGATCATACTTTTCAAAACATTTATAGAGCGCTTTAAGTTACTTAGTTAGTCCCGACTAAGGGGTTGCGCTGGGGGCTACGCGCCCCCAGACCTGCGCCAGGGCCTGTTGTCCGCAGCCTCA
>JAUNMW010000308.1 GCA_030537395.1 Clostridia bacterium
CAGGCCCTGGCGCAGGTCTGGGGGCGCGTAGCCCCCAGCGTACCCCTTAGTCGGGACTAACTAAGTAATTTAAAGGGCTCAAAAAAATTAAATCAAAAACAATTGAAAAAATAAGGAGGAACAAAAATGTCCTGCACAACTGTTTTAGTCGGAAAAAACGCCAGCAACGATCATTCCACCATGATATCCCGGACGGATGATGGATTCTACGACGTGAAAAAGCTGATCGTGGTGGAGCCCAAAGATCAGCCGAAGAAGTACAAAAGCGTGATTTCCCATGTGGAAATCGATTTGCCGGAGAATCCCATGCGCTACACTTCCTGTCCCAGCGTGGACCCCAAGCACGGCATCTGGGCCGCCACCGGCATCAATGCCGCCAACGTGGGCATGACGGCCACGGAAACCATCACATCCAATCCCCGGGTGCTGGCCGCCGATCCGCTGGTAGAGTATCAGAAGGCCAAAAATCGGAAGGAAAAGGACGTTCCCGGCGGCATTGGGGAAGAGGATATTGTGGTGCTGGTGCTGCCCTATATTCATACTGCCCGGGAAGGCGTGCTGCGCTTGGCGGAGCTGCTGGAAAAGTACGGCACTTATGAATCCAACGGCATCGCCTTCAACGATGAAAATGAGGTCTGGTGGCTGGAAACCATCGGCGGGCATCATTGGATGGCCCGGCGGGTGCCGGACGACGCCTGCGTGATCGCGCCCAATCAGTTTGGCATGGACAGCTTTGATTTGGATGACGCCTTCGGCGCGCAGGAAGCGCATCTATGCTCTAGTGACCTGAGGGAATTCATTCGGGACAACCATCTGGACCTGAACCAGCACGGCAAATTCAACCCCCGGGATGTGTTTGGCTCCCACACCGATATGGACCATATTTACAATACGCCCCGGGCCTGGTTCATGGGCCGGTTCCTGACCCCCTATTCCCATCGCTGGGAGGGCCCTGACGCGGAATTTACCCCGGAAAGCGACAACATTCCCTGGTGCCTGGTGCCGGACCGGAAGCTGGCGGCGGAGGATGTGAAATATATGCTGTCCTCCCATTATCAGGGCACCGCCTATAATCCCTATACCAATCAGGATACGGGAAAACGCGGCATGTACCGCTCCATCGGCATCAACCGCACGGGGGTTACCTCCATTTGCCAGATCCGCCCCGACGCGCCGGAAGCGGTGAAGGGTGTGGAATGGCTCTGCTTTGGCTCCACCACCTTCAGCACCATGCTGCCGGTGTATGCCAATGTGGATAAAATGCCCGCGTATCTGAGCCAGGTGACCCTGGACACTTCCACCGAAAACTTCTATTGGGCCAGCCGCCTGATCGACGCCCTGGCGGATCACAATTATGCCACCTGCATCCAGCAGATCGAACGCTACCATAACGCGGTGCTCACCAAGGGCCGCCGCATCATCCGGGAATACGATCAGAAAATCGCCGAAACCGGCGATGCCGCTCTGGCCCGGGAGGCCAACGAAAAGCTTTCCGCCATGGCGAAAGAGCAAACCACCCAAACCCTGAACAAAGTGCTCCTGGACGCCAGCACCCATATGAAGAACGGCTATAACCGGGCGGATAACTGACGACGGAAGGAAAAAACGGCGCAAGGACAAACGGGGGATATATAAGAGTACAGAGTTCAGAGTACAGAGAACAGATTAGATAGTCTTTTATGTGAACGATGCAAAAAACTTGCTTTAATTTCACTGATATCATCGACTATTCAATCTGTACTCCGCACTCTGAACTCTGTACTCTTATGCCTCCGTTTGCAGAGCACACTGCTGTGCGAAATTTCCGCAAGGCTTTTGCGGCCTGTTTCGCCTTTTCGACAGACTTCTCAAAAGTATTACAAATTGCGTACAATCTTGAATCTGTGTTGCAAATGGGATTTTGGAATGGTAAAATACACTATATATTGTAGAGAGAAAGGAGTTCATGCGGATGAGCGGATGGACGCTGTTTTTTTGTGCAGCGGCGTTGGGTATGCTGCTGGTCCTGTGGGTGGATCACAGCCGCCGTCAGCATGAACGGATCGATAAAGAGCGCATGCGCGGCAGCATGCTGTATTATGAAATTTATCCGCTGGTGCTGGAAGCCCGGAAGCACGAAATTGATCATGTGCTGATCGAGCGGACGCGGATCGCGTTTTTCGCGGTGTGCCCGCCCGGTGAAATCGGGGCGTTCGTGCTGTCCGAATGGGGTCACAGGCCCCTGAATTCCCGGCGTACGCTGGCGCTGGCGCAGGTGATTGCCGATGATTTGCCGGTGCTGCAGGAGCCCCGGTGCTACCGCCTGAAAAGGTATCGGGTCACGCGGCCCAACGGCCAGAAGGATGATGCGTATCAGTTCATCATCCGTAGCGGATATAAAACCGAATTGATGTATGCCCGGCAGCGGAAGCCCCGGCTGTACTGATCAGAAAGGAAGCAACAGCGCGTCCTGCGGGCTGGGCCCCTTATAGAGGGGGATCCCGCCCAAAGGAAAAACCGTGCCCTGCCAAATATCGCAGATCAGCAGCCCCAGCCTGCTTGGGCGGATGCGTACGGGGCAGGAAACGGGCTGCCGGTAGGCGGCTTTTTTATTGGCTGAAATCAGGATGGCTTCTCCGTGACAGGCCGCGGCGCACGCCCCGTCCGCCATGGCGCACAGGCAGGCGGGCAGCATGGGAAAGGCGGCAATTTCCTCCGTCAGGCCCCGGTACCGGATCGCGTACAGCCGAGCGGACAGTTCGCCTGTTTCCACGGCGCACAGGGCCGCCAGCCCCCGGGGCAGAAAGCATACGCCGCAAACCGTGCCCGGCACGGGATAGGCCCGCAGGCAGCGCAGATCCGCGTTCATCAGGTACACCCGCCCCGCTGCGCCGCCGGCTACGGCCAGGTACTTTCCCTGCCGGGATACGCACAGATCCCGGGGATAGGACCCCGCGGGCGCGCTGAACAGGATTTCGCCTGTCAGGGCGGAAAACGCGGTCACGCTGTCCGCGTCGCCGGACAAGGCGCACACCCGATCGCCCAGCACGGCCAGGGCGTTTATCCCGGGCGGCGTGGCCGCGTCGTACAGCGTTTGGCCGTTTTCCCGGTCACAGCAGAAAAAACGCCCCTGCCCGGCACAGTAAACCCGGCCCCAACCGGCGCACAGCGCTTCTCCCGGCGGGCCGATCCTTTCAAGCTCCCCGTTTTGAAGCCGCATCAGCCCCGCTTCCCCATCCGCCACCCATAGCTGCATCCGCCTCGCCCCCTCCGTTTTCAGCATATGCCAAGCGTTTGGAGAGGTGAAAGAAAGCAACTGTTTATGACCGTTGATAAAGTGCCCTTTAAGTAACTGAGTTAGAGCATACTAAGGGGTTACGTTGGGGCTATCCGCCCCAAACCCCGACCAGGGCGGTGACCGCCCTGGACCCACAATCGCGGAGTATGCTTGGTAGGACGAGAAAGCGTTGTTCCCGCTGTTGCTTGCAAGAGATTGAAACCAAACGAACGTACACTTCTGTCGCTTTCGGGCACGGCGGCTGAAAGCCGCCAAACCGGATGCTTT
>JAUNMW010000309.1 GCA_030537395.1 Clostridia bacterium
ATATTATACCACACTATCTACTTTTATTAAACTGTTTTATGGAGAAATAGTATTAGAACTTCTCGCATTTTCGTTAGAGAATTTTGTTATCTTTCTCTTTACACCCCAACATTTGACACAGAGCCAGAATATGCGCATGAACATGCAGACACAATTATTAAGCAATGTAAATCCTATCGTCGTAGTGCACAAGAAAACAGCAACCCATTTATACAGGTTGCTGTTTGATTTGGAGGTGCCACCCGGATTCGGACCGGGGAATGAAGGTTTTGCAGACCTCTAAAGCAGCATATCCATATCGAACATTTTTTCCATTAATTATTAGTCAATTTGTATATCTCACAGCATCTATTTACACATTCATAATTATATATGTGTGAATTTTTCATCCCGTATATGTATGCATCACTGTCTTTTCTCCATAGCCCACTACCCTACTTCTTCTTGAAACAATTTCAGCATTTGAATATATTTATCGCATCTTATTTCTTGAAGCTACATATATCCCCTATGTCTACATCCAATGCAATGCAGATACGCTCCAGTACATCCATTCGAACAGCATCATTAGCCTTCAGTTTACGATATGTTGATTCACTGATTCCAGCAAGACGTATAATCCCCTTCTGAGAACATCCTCTCTTTTCCAGGAGCTTCCATAAACGAGCGTAAGAGATCATGGCAGTACCCCCAAGAGTGAAGTAATGTAATTATATCATGGGCAGATACCAATCTGATGACATGAAGTGAGAGATTTTTGGACATTATTCGTCAGATATCGATGTTCTTGCCAGACCTCATCTCCATTATTGCAAAAGGAGTTTTTCTTTTATACTCACCGCTTAAGCTTCACTGAACCCCACACCTAACATGGGATTTTCTGGGTACAATCAGGTTCCTCCTTTATATTTGCGGAATAAGCCTCCCGCATAGGCGTTTTGGTGGTTTCTCCTGAAATACAGGCTAAATGGGGTATAAACACGATTTCTCGCCTGATGAGGCTCAAACCCATGGGCGTTATAAATCACTTTTCTCTCTACATTGTTTATTTTCCTCTGAATGGTTGCCCTTCAGTTCTTTCTTTTGCTCAAGAAATAGCCATTCAAGATAGGCAAAAAATTTCCTGGGCGGACAATCATCAGAGTAATTCCAACGATATCGACAATCGTCTTTGCAGAAACTCCGCTCCAGTTCCTCACAAAAGCTCCTTGCCGAACTGATCAATTGGTTCGTTTTCTGTGCTTTGATCATGCTCTCATCGATTGCAGCATACATGGAAATGTCTTTCTGATGGCATATATTCTCTTCTACTGATTCTTTTTGAAGTACTGCCTCCTTGTATGATATGATCATTTCATCCACGCTTAATCCTTCACGACAGTACATATTCATCAGGGCTTCGTTCACTCTGTGACTGCCACATCCGCTCAGTATACGTTTTCTATATCTGCGAAAATCAGGATATTCTAATCCAAGCCTTCTCGCGCATTCACTTCGATTGCCATGGCAAGCATGTTCGATAGTATACTCCAGAAAATACTGCATCAACGTCATCGAACTCCCTCACTTCCGTAAACCACGCTGGAACTCTGTTCCACGTGATCAGATATCTACAGTTCTGTACAAATATGCCAAAGCTGTCTATATCCAGAAGCGCCATGGATTCTGTCCGGCAAGAGAATCATGCAATGACGCTCTGGTCAGTTGCATCCGCTCAATTTGCCGTATTGCTTCGAAAGACAAATGATGCTATTATCCTTTTGTTCGACTATAGCCTATCATCACCTGCATTTTCATCATTTCTCTATACTCTCATGCCCATCTCTCTTTCTCCCTCTCGAACGTGACATCCATTTCTCTTCTCTCTGCCTGCGTTCTGCTAAGCGCAATTCATATTCCCGATAGACATCCTGCATCTCCTTTTCAGAATATCTGTTGACAAACTGTCCATATGTCATTCCCAGTTGATTACACTTCCAGGTGATGGCATTGATTCGTTCATTGGGTGGGAGCATAGCCGCTTTCACCTCCAGTGCAGTGAAATTACACTTCTGTACACGGTCTCTGTACTTATTCGCCTGAAAACCAGTTCGTTTTCCAGCGTGTTCAAAACTCGTTCAATGCCATTTCTGCCCGTCCGGTTTGAATGCCTGCGGCTGTCGCCATCTGTCGTAGGATCACCTTTTTCTGCATGTTTCCCTTCCCAATACCAACAACAAAGGCCGTCTGGATATTCGCAATGAAGACGGTACCTGGTCAACAGCCGCTGAAATCACAACGAAAACATCCATCAGTAGTGGGAATTTCTACTTTGATCTGCACGGCCTGTCGGCGGAACAGATCCTGAACAATCAGTATCGCGTGCTGATTACGGCTGTGGACGGAAAAGATGTTACGACCGGTCAGCCGCAGAGTTCATGGTTCCGACTGACAGATCTTTTGCCCAAGGCGGGCTTCCGGGATTGGGTGCTGAATCCGGCAAACGGCTATGTGGATGTGAGCGGAAATCTGCTGATTTCCGGCGCGGACGAACTGGCTGAAGCCTATAAGGTCTATGAGCGGCTTGGCCTGAACGCGAGCGTCAGCAAAGTGGACGGAGCAGCGGGCAATATCGCATCCGGGTTGATTGTAAGCATTGTTTCGGATGAAACAATGGTTTCCGGCGGCACGATCGCAATCTACCTGAGCGACGCGACAGAAGGACTTTCCGATACGGATCGAATTGCCTTCGATGCAGGCATGGCAGCGAACACGCAGAGCGGGACTGCTGTGGTGGAGAACGGCGTCATCACCGTAACACTAAGCGAAGGCGTGGTGGCAGGTACAAATGTCGAAGTGACTGTCGATGTTCCCCTGAGCTATGCGGCCAAGCTGGGAGAGCATGACGTCGCCGCATTTGCGCAGTACAGTCAGGACGGCGCAATCCTGAAGCAGACTCAGCATCCTGGGCAGGGAACGATCACCGTGACGGCACCCGCAGGATGGCATCTGGTGGCGGCGGACGGGCCGGATTCGGCAGTTACGCCCGGCGAATATGTGAGCTACACCCTCGTTGCGCGCAATTTTGAAGCGTCGGAGGTTGTGCTCACAGGATGGAGCGCTCGCTACAACGATACCGATTTTGAGATTGCAGCGGTGAAAGTGGGGGATACGGTCTTCAACAAAAACGAATCCGGCAGCTATGCGGATGCAAGCGGAAACGCCCTGACCGCGATCACTGTGCCCGGCGCAAGCGTCGATGCGGTTGATCCGTCAGCAACAGTTGCCGGTGAGACAATTATTACGCTGCGCGTGAAAGCGCCGTCAGAGCCTGTGAGCAAGACAACGGTTACCAGCAGAATTCCCGCGCGCCCTCCTTGCTGATGCTGCACTTCCCGGCGCACTCCTTGCACCATGCATCGTGATAGGACTGCGCCGCCCAGTCTCGATTCGCATAGAACCGATCCTATGGAAGCACCTTTCCGCATTTCACGCACATTTTGGAGGTAAGCTTGCGTCCCTTCAGTTTGTTTGAAGTACCCATCCGATTCCTCCGTCCGCATT
>JAUNMW010000310.1 GCA_030537395.1 Clostridia bacterium
ACAGAGTTCAGAGTACAGATTAGATAGTCTTTCATGAGAATGATGCGAAAAGCCTGCTGTCATTTCGCTGATATCATCGACTATTCAATCTGTAGTCTGCACTCTGCACTCTGTACTCTTTTAACAACTCCCAATTTCCAGGGGAAACGCCATTGAAACCTGCTCCGTCAGAACACGTTTTTCCCCGAGCCGGGGGCCATGACGATGCTGTAAATGGCCCGGAACTGGGAGGGCGTGCAGTTTTTATGGTCCCGGAAAATGCGGTTGAAGGTGGCCATACTGGAAAAGCCGGAGGCTACGGCCACCTCCCGGATGGACTGCCGGGTGCGCACCAGCAGATCGGAAGCGGCGTTCAGGCGGCGGCGGGTCAGGTATTCCGAAAAGGAGATGCCGGCAAACTGCTTGAACATGCGGGAAAAATAATATTTGGAAAAACCGGCGAACAGGGCCACATCCTCCAGGGAAATATCATCCATATAGTGCTCATTGATGTAGGTGATGGCGCTGTTCATGATGGCGGGATCGATGCTGCGGCGGGCCACATACTGCTCCGGTGCGGTAACGCGCAGATAATAACGGCCCAGCAGCGCGTATAATTGCAGCAGATGGGAATAGCACATGGTGTTCCACATGGGCTCCCGGGCCATGTAGCAATCCACGGTGCGGCGCAGGATTTCCTGGGCCTGATGCTGAAGCTCGGAATCATCGTGCAGATAAATGGGCTGCTCCATCATGGCGCTGATATCCGGCATATCCCGCAGGCTCAAAAGGGGGTTGGGCTCAAAGAGCAGCAGATACCGCAGGGTTTCCGGCGGCTCGGTCAGAGAATGCTGCCAGCCGGAGGGAACGATCAGGATTTCTCCAGGCTGCACCCGGTACAATTCGTCCCTTACCTGATACAGGGACACTCCCCGGTCCGGCAGGATGATTTCAATGGCGGAATGGCTGTGAGGGTCGTAATGAGCCGCCACATTGGAGGACCAGATGCGGATGGAGGAATGATTCATATAGGTAATGAATTCCTGCTTGCCCTGCAGGATGCGGAACCCGTCGGGGAATCGGCTGCTTTCCTTTTCGGAAGACGGCTGATTTTCCGGCGCGTACCTTTCCGGCGTAAGATTTTCAGACATCATTTTGCCCTCTTTCGTTTACCCTTTCACGCTGCCCAGGGCCATGCCGGTGACGAAATACTTTTGCAGGAAGGGATATACCACCAGGATAGGCACCGTAGAAATAACGGTGATGGCGCAGCGAATGGTGATGGGGGTGGTTTGGGTGGTGGATTTCAGCGCTTCAGCGGAGGTTTTTGCCGCGTTGGCGCTGGCTTGGGTGGTGGCCAGCTTCATTTTCAGCAGATATTGCAGGGAATGCAGCTGCTTTTGTCCGCCGCAGTACAGATGGGTGTCAAACCAGCTGTTCCAGCTGCCCACGGCTACAAACAGGGCCACCGTGGCCATGACCGGCATGCACAGCGGGAAGATGATTTGCCAGTACACGCGGATGTCTCCCGCCCCGTCGATGCGGGCGGATTCCACCAGAGCATCCGGCAATCCCGCGATGTAGGTGCGGATCACGATCATGTTGAAGCAGGAAAACATGGTGGGCACGATGTACACCCAGTAGCTTTTGCTCAGGCCCAGGGTTTTGGAGATGAGCAGATAATTGGGGATCAGGCCCGCGTTGATGTACATGGTGAGCACCATCACGGTGGTGATGAACTTGCGCAGCACATATTCCCGGCGGGACAGGGCAAAAGCCAGCATGCCCGTCCAGAACAGGTTCAGCAGCGTGATAATCACTGTTTTGGAGGCGGAAATCCACGCCGCCTGGTACACTGCGTTGTCCGACAGGATGGATTCGTAGCTTTTCAGGCTGAACACCCGGGGCCAAAGCCCGATATTGCCCCGCAGGGCGTCGGTGCCTTCATTGAAGGAATAGGCTACGGTGTTGATCACGGGGTATAAAGTAATGAACATAAGCAGGACCAGGAACAGAGCGTTCACGATGGGGAACACCATGTCCTGCCGCTTTTTCTTATTCTTATTCGACAAAGATAGCGCAGTCACCTTTCAAGCCCTCCCTTCTTAAATCAGCGTGTCTTCGCCCAGGCGCTTGGCCATGAAGTTGGCCCCTACCAGCAGCACGATGGCAACCACGCTTTTGAACATGCCGGCTGCGGTGGCCACGCCGTATTGCTGTTTGGAAATGCCGTACTGCAGCACGAAAATATCAATGGTCTGGCTCCAGTCCATCACCACAGAGGAGCCCAGCAGGTACTGGATTTCAAAGCCCGCTTCCATCAGATGGCCGATGTTCATGATCAGCAGGATCACGAAGGTGGAGCGGATGCCGGGAAGGGTTACATGCAGGATGCGCTGGAAGCGGCCCGCGCCGTCAATAGCGGCCGCCTCGTACAGGCTGGGATCGATGGAGGTCATGGCGGAAATATAAATGATGGTATTCCAGCCTACTTCCTTCCATACATTGATCACGCCCACCAGCCACCAGAAATATCTTCCTTCGCCCAGGAAGAAGAGCGGCTCTTTCACCAGCCCCAGGCTCAGCAGCAGACCGTTCACCGCGCCGTTGCTGGCAAAAATATTCTGGGCCATGCCCACCACGATGACCATGGACAGAAAGTGGGGCAGGTAGGTGACCGTCTGCACGGTGCGCTTAAAGCCATTATGGCGCACCTCGTTGAGCAAAATAGCCAGCAGGATGGAGGACACCGTGCCGAAGACCAGGTTGATCACGCTCATAGCCAGGGTGTTGCGGATGCTGTTGATGAAATCGGCCCGGCCAAAAAGCCACGCAAAATTTTTCCAGCCCACAAACTTGCTGCCCAGCACGCCCAATTTGGGCTTGTAATCCTGAAAGGCGGTCACCCAGCCCCACATGGGTCCATAATTGAACAAAAGCACATACAGCAGCATAGGCACAGACATGACGGCCAGCTGCCATTGGCCCGCCAGCGTGCGGAAAAAGCCCTTTTTTCGCACGGGAGTCAGTTTTTTCACGCTTGTTCTCACCATACTGGTCATTGCTCGCAACCCCTTCCGGAAAAGACAAACGGATCGTCATCCATCGCCTGATCCCGCTTCTTGATTTCCCTGATTCATCAGAAAAAACCATGGGGAGAGAAGGCTGTTCTCTCCCCATGGGCATAGTTCGGTTTGATTTATTCGCCCAGCACCTTGGCCACTTCAGCCAGCACGGCTTCCTGCATGTAATCGCCGAAAGCGGTGGCGGAGGGAGTGATTTCAGCCACGAAAGCGTCCCACTTGGCGTCAAATTCAGCGGGCTCGCACATGATCAGCTCGGGCAGGCGCTTGTCCTGAATGTTCAGGAAATCCTGATGCTCCACATCCACGGGGGTGTAGTCGATCTGCCAGGCTTCGCCGTAGGGAGCCAGCTCGATGGGCGGGTTCACGAAGTCGGCGAACTTGCTGTAGCCGTAAGCGGACAGGAATTCCTTGTCGTAGGCGTTCATCAGGCCCAGCACTATCTCAGGCT
>JAUNMW010000311.1 GCA_030537395.1 Clostridia bacterium
GGTTGGCGTGCATCATCACGATGCGGCTGAAGCGTTCCCGCTTCTTCTTGGTGGAGTTATATACATAGCTGCCGCTGCCGATGGTGCCGGAGTACACGCGGAAGAAGGCCAGCTTGCCCACGAAGGGGTCTGCCGCGATCTTGAAGGCCAGAGCGGAAAAGGGTTCTTCGTCGCTCGCGTGACGAACTTCTTCCTTTTCGCCGTCCTTCACCACGCCGTGCACCGGGGGCACGTCCAACGGGGAGGGCAGATACGCCAGGATGGCATCCAGCAGGGGCTGCACGCCCTTGTTGCGGTAAGAAGTACCGCACAGTACGGGGGTCAGGGAGCAAGACAGGGTGCCGGCACGCAGAGCGGACACGATTTCTTCCTCGGCCAGCTCTTCGCCGCTCAGGAATTTTTCCATCAGCTCGTCGTTCTGTTCGGCAGCCGCTTCCACCATTTCTTCCCGCAGGGACTGGGCCTCGTCCAGGAGTTCGGCGGGGATTTCTTCCTCGCGGATATCCTTGCCTTCATCATCGTAATAGACTTCCGCCTTCATGCGAACCAGATCGATGATGCCCCGGAAGGTGTTTTCCTTGCCGATGGGCAGCTGGATGGGCACGGCCTTGGTGCCCAGGCGCTGGCGCATCATATCCACCACGCGGTGGAAATTGGCGCCGGTAATGTCCATTTTGTTGATGTAGGCGATGCGGGGTACATGATATTTGCTGGCCTGACGCCATACGGTTTCGCTCTGGGGCTCCACGCCGCCTTTGGCACAGAACACAGCCACAGCGCCATCCAGTACGCGCAGAGAACGTTCAACTTCTACCGTAAAGTCAACGTGGCCGGGAGTATCGATCAGGTTGATGCGATAGCCTTTCCACTGACAGGTGGTAGCGGCGGAGGTAATGGTGATCCCGCGCTCCTGCTCTTCTTCCATCCAGTCCATAGTGGCGGCGCCTTCATGCACCTCGCCCAGGCGGTGCGTCCTGCCGGTATAGAACAGGATGCGTTCACTGGTGGTGGTTTTTCCGGCGTCGATGTGGGCCATGATGCCGATATTGCGGACCTTGTTTAAGGGGTGACTTCTTGGCATGTTATTTCCGTTCTCCTATTCATAGCATACAGTAGATACAGGGTATCCGCCTTGGGAGCCTGCTCCCAAAGGGATTACCAGCGATAATGGGCGAAAGCCTTGTTGGCTTCGGCCATACGGTGCATTTCTTCCTTGCGCTTCACTGCGTTGCCGCCGTTGTTGGCAGCTTCCATCAGTTCGTTGGCCAGGCGTTCAGCCATGGTCTTTTCGCCGCGCTTGCGGGAGAAATCCACGATCCAGCGCAGGGCCAGGGTTTGACGGCGTTCGGGCCGGATTTCCACAGGCACCTGATAGGTGGCGCCGCCCACACGGCGGGCCTTAACTTCCAGCTGAGGCATCACGTTGTTCAGCGCCTGCTGAAACACTTCGTTGGCCTCTTTGCCGGTCTTTTCCTTGATCATATCGAAAGCCTGGTAGCAGACCTGCTGGGCCACGCCGCGCTTGCCGTCGAGCATGATCTGGTTGATGAGCTTGGTGACCACGACGGTCCCGTGAACGGGATCGGGGAGCACTTCGCGCTTGGGGATAAATCCACGACGGGGCATGTAGTTCCCTCCTCAAATTCGTAACGTATCCCATCGGGCCGACCACAGCATGTCAGCATCATGCCGTTCCGGTCGTCGGTGCGCGGTAAAAAAGTCAGGCGGCCTGAACGCGCTTGTTCCATTGCGCAATCGGTTCCGGCCTTCTCTTTCGCCGGGGCAGCGGCCCCTGTGATGGAGATAGGTTCCTTATTTCTTGGGGCGCTTGGCGCCGTACAGCGAGCGGCCCTGGTTGCGCTTGGCAACGCCGGCCGTGTCCAGCGCGCCGCGAATGATGTGGTAACGGACGCCGGGCAGATCGCGCACACGGCCGCCGCGGATCAGCACGACGGAGTGCTCCTGCAGGTTATGACCGATGCCAGGAATGTAGCAAGTACCTTCGATGGAATTGGTCAAGCGGATTCTCGCGATTTTGCGCAGAGCCGAATTGGGCTTCTTGGGCGTGGTGGTTTTCACGCTCAGGCAGACGCCGCGCTTTTGCGGGCAACCCTGCAGGATGGGCGCGGTTGACTTGTTGACAACCTTTTCTCTTCCCTTGCGGATCAACTGATTGATCGTTGGCATGGAAGCACCTCCTGATAATTGTTCGGAGCCGTTTATGCGGTCTCCTCCTATAACATCCCCGCAACCCTCGGGAATATATAGTCGATTGAAATGCGCCTCTGGGGCGCTTGCTTCCGGGGGGAATCCCCCGGCTTCATGTATTTCTGATCAGACAGGCCGCCGCGGACGGCACGTCCACCCGGCACAGCGCGGCCAGCTCCTCCATGGTGGCAATCATGTGAAGGGGGAGCCCCTTATTCCTGACCTCCTGCTCGATCTGAGAGCGGAGATGGGAATCAGCATCCATAGCCAGGAACACTTCCTGAGCCCTGCCTTCCTTCACCGCGCGCAGCACCTGCCGCACGCCAACCACGCGCATGGCGCGTTTTTTCAGCCGTTCGGGCATCCTCATCCCTCCGCCCTGCGACGCAGAAACACAGTTGTCCGCACATTGCAGGCAACTATATCATAATAGCATCAGAATCCAGCATTGTCAATCATTTTTTCAGAAAAATTTCAGATAATTCCTTACAATTTTGTGTCTTTTGGCAATCCGGAAAATTGCCTCCCAGGATATACAGCATCCGGGCTTCTTAATTTCTTTTCTCTCCCGTTTTTCCTTGCATTGCCCCCGCAAAAGGCGTATAATGGCAATGATATCCAAGAATACTATCACCAGAGCATCAGGACAGAAAAAATCTCGGAGGAACAACATGAGCCGAATCTCCTATGTGATCAAGCGGCTGGGAAAAATGGATTTCACCCGCATGCGGGAAACCGCCAAAATGCTGCACAAAAAAACGGGAAAGCCCACGCTGTGGCTCCTGGCGGATATGGGCAAATGCGCCCTCAAGTACAACGCTGGGTACATGGATTATAAAATCGCGGAAATGTACCGCCTGAACGACGCCCAGCGCCGCACCGTGATCACCCGGGGCATCTCCAATGAAATCGTTCGCCGGATGAACGATAAGGCCTATTGGCATTTCTTTGATGATAAAACCCAGTTCAACACTACCTTCGCCAAATGGATCGGCCGGGACTGGATCAAGTCCGACGAAAGCCTGACGCTGGACGCGCTCACCGCCTTTTTAAACGGGAAGGATCAGGTGATTTATAAGCCCCTGGAGGGCTCCAGCGGCCAGGGCATCGTGAAATACCAGAAAAAGGACTGGCAGAACGTGGGCCTGTTCCGGGATCAATTGCTGGAAGCAGGCGCAGGGATTTTAGAGGAAGTCATTATTCAGCATCCCGAAATGGCGCGCATGTGCCCCACCTCCGTAAACACCGTGCGCATCGCCACCCTGCTGGGCGATAAAAAAGAAGGCATCGTGTACGC
>JAUNMW010000038.1 GCA_030537395.1 Clostridia bacterium
GTTGCTGGTGATATAGTCCACGCCCCAGGCGGCAAGGCGTTCCGCGTCTTCAAGATGGTCTACCGTCCAAACGTTGACCTCTATTCCGGCGGCGTGCAGTTCTTTCACCCGTTCCTCGGTGAGCATTTTATAATAAATATCAAGATCGAGATGATAACGGTTCAGCGTGCTCATGACTTCGTCCCAATCCTTCATATCGCCGCCGATCAGGTATTGCACCTTCTGCTCCGGCAGCTTTTCCTTTGTATAGACCACGTTCGGAAGATCAAAGGAAATGAAAATGGTCTTATCCAGCCAGCCTTCTTTTTCGATCACGCTGATGATTCCATCAATGTCTTCCGGCTGCATGTGGTTTTTTAATTCAAGCACACTGATTTTTTCATACTTCCTGCAGATTTGAACATATTCCGCAAGGGAAGGAAGCAGCAGATCTTTCCGGCCCCTTTTGCCGTCCTTATCCGCCAAACGCAGGGAACGAAGGGTTTCAAAGGTGGAGTTTTCCACAATCAGGTCATCCAGCCCTACGCGCTTGGTACTGTCGTCGTGAATGATGATGTATTGTCCGTCTTGGGTCACATGAACGTCCGTTTCGATTCCAAAGTGGCTCCGATTGCCGGCTGCCACAAAAGCGGAACAGGTGTTTTCCAATTCAATTCCGCTGAGACCCCGATGAGCAATCATGCGGGGTTTGGGCGAAGAAAGATGCAGCGTATCCATTGTTCTTCTCTCCTTTACCGAAAATGGTTGATGTTATGATACCATATTTTTATACTGAAAGCAAGGAAAAAGGCGATGCAAAGCGTTGCTGTCCAACGATGCTGTTTTTTTATTCAAAAGGTAGTTTTCTTTTTCATTCAATGAGATTGCAAAGAAAAAACGGTCCCGATGAGACGGAACCGTTTTTTTGTTCGCTTGATTAGCGACGCTGCATGGCGGCGAAGCATTCGCTGCAATACACGGGGCGATCTTCCCTGGGCAGGAAGGGAACCTGGGTAGCCTTGCCGCAGTTGGCGCAGATCGCATCATGCATTTCCCGGGGAGCGCCATTGTTACGGGCGGCCTTGTGGGCCTGACGGCACTCACGGCAGCGGGTGGGCTCATTCTGGAAGCCCTTTTCAGCGTAGAATTCCTGTTCGCCGGCAGTGAACACGAATTCATTGCCACAGTCACGGCACACCAGCGTCTTGTCCTGATACATTGTTTTTGTGACCCCCTGATTAAGATAGATAATTTTGGTTAGCTGCGGCTGACCTGGTTTTTGCCCCCACACTCGCCGGCTGGGATTTTGCTCTGCGCGTTTGCGCCCTCACGCCATCCTCTCGCGCTTTTCGCGCGGCCGGGCTTACTTCTAGACCGCACCATGCTCACCGGAATTTTCCTGGCTTACGTGGACCGCTTTGCCTGCGACTGGCATCGGCTTGCAACCACAGACCCGATTCAGCCAACCGCCGTCAATTATAGACTCTTTTTTGCATAAACGCAAGGGTATTTCACAAATTTTTATGTGTTTCCAGAGAAAAAATACAAAATTTGCTCACATTATGATAAATTTCCTCTCAAAAGTGCATGATATGCGGTATCAATTCCATATTTCGCACAATCGCGTATACTTCGATGTTCAAGCAGCGCGGCGGTTAAGCCGGCGCACAGCGCATCACCGGCGCCGGTCAGCGGTGTGGAAGGAAGCGGATGAGCGGGAATATAGCCTGACGCTTCTGGATTGGCATAATAAATGCCTTCCGGCCCCAAGGAAACGAAAACGTTTTGAACGCCCGCCTCCAGTAAGGAACGCGCGGCTTTTTCCACATTTTTTTCTCCCGTCAGGGCCGCGGCTTCCAGCCGATTCGGTTTTATGGCGGTTAAATAGGGAAAAATTCCTTTGATGCGCGGCGCTTTGGCGCAGCTGACAGGGTCCAGGATCAAAGGCACTTGCGCATGCTGAGCGATATAAAGCAGGGTGTTTTGCGGCAGATTGGCATCCAGTACGCAGCCGTCCGCTTCGTTGATCGCGCTGATACGGCTTGATAGGACCTCCGGAGTCAGCTCGTCCATGGCGGACATATCATTAACCGCCATTGCCATATCGCCCGCTTCGTCATGGATGCACAGATAACAGGGCGCGGGACGATCTGTTTGCACGGAAAGCGAAAAATCCAATCCGGAATCCCGGCAAAGCAGGGAAAGCAGCCGGGCCCTTTCATCGTTTCCCAAAGCGGTAATCAATTGCACGTTGGCCCCAAGCTGCCTGAGCCTGGAAGCGATGTTGTGTCCCACCCCGCCGGACCGCATGGTGATCCTTCCCGGCGCTGAATCCCGGGGAAGAAGAGAAGTGGTAGGCACACCCAGCAGATCCAGGTTCATTCCACCCACAACCATGATTTTCACAGCAGATGATCCTCCAATTCATCAATGATTGGATAAAGCCTGAAACAGCAGAAAAGCCCCTGTAAAGGGGCCAAGAAAAGCTTTATTCTTCGTCATTTTCCAAATAATCCGCAGCCTGAGAAAGCAGCTTGATGGCTTCGTCCATTTTGCGGATATCTTCCTGAATTTCTGCGTTACCTTTTTCATCCAGTAATTCCTGGGCTTCGTCCCGCACGTCCTCCAGATCGGCCAGCAGATCGTTCAGTCCTTCCGCCAGGTCCGCCATATCAGCCCGGTAACCGGTGGGAATGGTGATTTTCATTGTCGTTTCCTCCTGTCACAGAATGAGCATGCAATCCCCAAAGCTAAAAAACCTGTATTCTTTTTCCACGGCATCTTTGTAAGCCGTCAGCGCTTCTTCCCGGCCCATCAAAGCGGATACCAGCATCAGCAGGGTGGATTCCGGCAAATGGAAATTGGTGAGCAGCACATCGGTAGCCTTTAGCTTCACGCCGGGGGTAATGAAAATGCTGGTGTTGCCCATGCCGGGATGCACGATGCCTTTTTCATCCGCCACCGTTTCCAGCGTGCGCACGGAGGTGGTGCCGATGCAAACGATGCGGCCGCCGTTTCTGCGAGCGGCGTTGATCTTTTCAGCCGCTTCCTCCGTCACCTGATAAAACTCGGAATGCATTTTATGCTCGCTCACGTCCTCCGCCTTCACGGGACGAAAGGTGCCCAATCCCACGTGCAAAAGAACCGGCACGATTTCCACACCCTTTTCCCGTACCCGCTCCATTACTTCAGGCGTAAAATGCAGCCCGGCGGTGGGGGCGGCGGCGCTGCCCTCCTGCTTAGCATAAATGGTTTGGTATTGGGAGGGGTCCTCCAATTTTTCGTGGATATAGGGAGGCAGGGGCATTTCACCCAGGCGATCCAGCAGTTCTTCAAACACGCCATCATATAGGAATGTGACGATCCGGCCTCCTGCGTCGGTGGTTTCGCCGATTTCCGCCCGCAGGATGCCGCCGCCAAAGGATACGGTCACGCCTTTTTTCAGCCTTCTGCCGGGACGCACCAAAGTTTCCCAGGTATCCTTATCCAGACGCTTTAGCAGCAGGATTTCCACGGGCACACCCGTTTCTTCCTTTTCACCCAGTAGCCGGGCGGGGATCACCTTGGTTTGGTTGATCACCATCACGTCGCCGGGACGCAGGTAATCCGGCAAATCCCGAAAAATCTTATCTTCCCGCAGACCTGTATCCCGGTGAATCACCATCATGCGGGCGGCGTCCCGGGGCTCCATGGGCGTTTGGGCAATCAGGCGTTCGGGAAGGTCATAGTAAAAATCGGAGGTTTTCATGGTGGTTTATGCTTCCTTTGAGTATTGATACGCGATCCGGGGATCGCCGTTTTCCAGATAGATGATGCCGCAGCGTTTGAAGCCGTTTTTGCTTAACGTATGCTGCATGGGCTTGTTGTCCGCGTGGGTATCGGCCCGAACTTCATCCGCATATTGAAGCGCAAAGTCACGGGCAGTCTTTACTGCTCCATGGATGGTTCCATCCGTGCCAATGCGGTGAATGGTGCCGTAGGGCTTGCTATTGGGCCATTGGCCGTTCTCGATATAGGCATAGGTGGGATCGCTGCCCAGGATAAAAGCGAATACGCCGTGAACAGCGCCGTTTTCTTCGATAACAAACAGCTGCTTTTTTTGAATATCCTCCTCCAGCAGCTTCCGCTGCGGATAACCGTCCACCCATTGCAGCATATTGCCGGAAGCCCGCATGAAAGCGCGGGCGGCGGAATAGACCTTTTCAAGGATGTCCAAATCGGAAAATTGAGCCAAGCGAATCATTTTTTCTCCTATTCCAGCAGGCTGGTCTGCTCCACATCCTGCTGCACTTTCTCGTTATAATTGGCAGGGGGCGTTTTGCCCAAATGTTCGTATGCCAGCGGCGTGCAGACCCGGCCACGGGGGGTACGCATGATGAAGCCCAGCTGCATCAGATACGGTTCATATACATCCTCGATGGTAACCGCATCCTCACCGGTGACAGCGGCCAGGGTGTCCAGGCCCACCGGTCCGCCGCCGAATTTATCCGCCATAGCGGAAAGCACGGCCCGGTCGATGCGGTCCAGACCCAGGGCGTCCACGTCCTGCATGTTCAGGCTGTCTCGGGCCACCTCGGCGGTGATATGGCCGTCGGCCCGTACCTGGGCGAAATCGCGCACGCGCTTGAGCAGACGGTTGGCGATACGGGGGGTGCCCCTGCTGCGGCGGGCGATTTCCATGATGCCGCCCTCATCGTAGGGCATGCCCAGAATGGCGGCGCTTCGGCCCACAATTTTAGCCAGTTCTTCTGGCGTGTACATTTCGAGCCGAAATACGATGCCGAAACGATCCCGCAAAGGCGCGGACAGACGGCCCGCCCGAGTGGTGGCGCCTACCAAGGTAAATTTGGGCAGATCCAGCCGCATGCTCCGGGCAGTGGGGCCCTTGCCGATCATGATATCCAGGGCGTAATCCTCCATGGCGGGGTACAGCACTTCCTCCACGGCGCGACTTAAACGATGGATTTCATCAATGAACAAAATATCGCCCTGGTTCAGATTGGTCAAAATGGAAGCCAGATCGCCAGGCCTCTCGATGGCGGGGCCGGAGGTGACCCGGATGTTTTGGCCCATTTCCGCCGCCACGATGCAGGCCAGGGTGGTTTTGCCCAAGCCCGGGGGACCGTAAAGCAAAATATGATCCAGCGCGTCGTGCCTTTTCAGCGCGGCGCTGATATAAATTTGCAGGCTGTTTTTCACCTTTTCCTGTCCGATGTATTCCCGTAAATGATGGGGGCGAAGGGAAGCGTCCAAATCCTCGTCTTCCTTGCGCATCCCGGTCACGACCAAACGATCATCCTGCGGCATTCCTGAGCCTCCTTAAGCACAGCGGAGACACCGCTTTTGTGTCAAAAGCGGTTTCTCCGCACCTCTTCCGAAAACCGAATCGGATAAGTACTTGCTTGCTCTAAATTACTTGATTCCCGTGCTGCGTTAGAAGCCCGCCATATTCCGCAGGGCCAGCCGCACCAATTCGTTGGCGGAATCGCTTTGGCCCCGCACCTGGGAAATGGCCTTGGCGGCTTCAGCGGCGGTGTAGCCAAGGGATTGCAGGGCTGCCAGAGCTTCCTGGGCCGCGTCCTCCTGAACGGGAGTAAAGACCGCGCCGCTCGCAGGGGCGTAATCCAGATCGCTCTGATCCACTTTGTCCTTGAGCTCCAGAGCAATGCGCTGGGCCGTTTTTTTGCCCACGCCAGGGGCTCGGGACAGGGCGGTTACATCGCCCGTTACGATGGCCAGGGTGAGATCCCGAAGCGGCATGCTGCCCAAAATGGAAAGCGCCACCTTGGGACCCACCCCGCTGACGGACAGCAGCCGGATAAACATGCTTTTTTCCTCCTGGGAGGCGAAGCCGAACAATTCCATGGCGTCCTCCCGCACAGAAAAATAAGTGAATACCTTCATGCTTTCGCCAATGGGCGGGGTCTCCTGCAGGGTATTCATGCTGACGGACAAAAGATAACCCACGCCGCCTACGTCGATGACCAGGCTGTTTTGCCCTTTTTCGGCCACCTTGCCGTTCAGATATGCGTACACTTCCTATCACCCTTACCTTTTGCTTTTGCTCGGACGATGAATGGAAAAAGAGTTCAGAGTACATAGTTCAGAGGGTAGATGATATCGCATGCACGAAGGAATGCGGTATACTGTTCAGGCAAAAAAACTGAATTCCGCGCGCTGTACTCTGTTCACTCCTTGTCCATTATTTCATTAAAAACTGTTCCTTCATCCGGCCCGATGCTGCGTGAGTCAATGCGGCAGCTACCGCGTCCGCCGCGTCATCCGGGCGGATGATGGCGGGCAGGTTCAGCATCATTTTCACCATTTGCTGAACCTGCATTTTGTCCGCTTTGCCATACCCCGTTACCGCCTGCTTGATCTGCATAGGCGTGTATTCGTACATGGGCAGTCCGCTGTCCGCGCAGGCGCAAAGGGCCACGCCCCGGGCGGCGGAAACGTTCATGGCAGTAGTGATGTTCTTGGCAAAAAACAATTCTTCAAACACGATTTCTTCCGGCTGATAAGTT
Source organism: Clostridia bacterium (assembly GCA_030537395.1). Taxonomy (GTDB): domain Bacteria; phylum Bacillota; class Clostridia; order Christensenellales; family Aristaeellaceae; genus RUG563. The sequence continues at coordinate 6,507 of JAUNMW010000038.1, forward strand.
ACGATCAGTTCCTTGACGCCAAGAAAAATGTGGTGCAGACGACGCTGTATAGGCATATCTGGCGGCGTAATCACGGCCCCGCACTGAACCAGCGTGCTTTTGCTTCCGTTCGTGTCCAGGACCCCCCAGCCCATGGTGGCCAGTCCTGGGTCAATTCCTAAAATGCGCATGGAGTTCCCCCTTACTGAAACGGAAACATTATAGAACACATGTGCGCTTTTGTCAAACTACCAAAGCTCCGCCGGATCAATTTCCGGCGCTGTCTGGCGAACGAATGCCAGCGAACAGAATTCATCTGCGAAACAGTCGGGAGAGAGCAGCCTGTCAAGTCTTCCAGCATGAGCAAGCCTATCCTCCAGCATCAAAGAACGCAGAAAAACGAGCATGCTTGGTTCGATCCAGTATTTGAATTGGACGCCCGGACAGGCCTGCTCTGCTTTTCTGAATTTCAGATACAGCGGCAAACCATCTGAAATATCGTGCCAAATATCCGCAAAAGCGAAGTCGAAGGCGTTATGACGCATTTCATGCTTCAAATAGTCAAAAACGTCCGCCTGCACGATGCGGATTTTGTCTCCGTGGGGGAACTGAGGGAGCAGATACTTCTGAAAAAGCGAGATCACGTTTTTATCCCGTTCAATGACGGTGACGGAAGAAACGTTTTCCTTTTCTGAAACCATAAAAGCGTAATAGCCCAGCCCCAGTCCGAATACAACGGCATTTCCATAAGCTGCCTGAATGGGCTCTTTCATCGTTTCCGTTTCATTGGGCTTGATCGCCATCCATTCCCGGCCGTTTTCCGTTACTGCGGGAAAAGAAAAGCCTTCGGTAAAGTACCCCATAGGAGCGATTTCCCGTCCATCCGGAAGCAAAACGGTATCACCGCAGGGGAAGATTTGATAAGGCGCGTAGAAAAGCCGCGTCATGCGCCATTCGCCCAGGCTCGCTTCTGGAAATTTTATTCTTGAGTAATAGGGATTCTGTCGGAAGCATGCCGCATCCTGTTTTTTAAGCGCGGGGACCAGATAGCGCATCATCAAATACTTGTCTTCATGCTTTCTGTCCGGTTCCAATCCACAGGCGGAAGCAGAAAGCAAGTGAAACGCGGTTTCTTTTTCCAGGCCGCACACCTTTGCAAAATCATCAATTTCATCCGCGGAAAAGCATTCTTCCTCCATCCGCAGCAAGCGGGCATACATTTCCATGGCCCGTAAGTTTTCTCGGCACAGCTGCGCGGCATTTTCCATATCCATCGTTTCGTTCCCTTTCCTTGTATATCCGTTTTGTTTATAATCGATTTTGACGATCGTGTCAAGAACGAAAGAACAGGAAAAAATCACGGATGATATTGACGCTGCATTTTTACGGCGCTATGATGAATTCGCATGCCCAAATTAGGTGCAAAATGAAGCAGGTGGAAAGGAGCCGCGCATGATGATTCCCGATTGTATTCGGATTCGTTCGGCACAGCCAGATGACGCCGATACGCTGCTGTCTATTTACGCGCCGTATGTAACGGATACGGCCATTACGTTTGAATATGAAGTGCCATCCAAAGAGGAATTTGAAAATCGGATTGCCGGTACGCTTCAGAAATATCCGTATCTGGTCCTGGAAAACGAAGGGGCTGTGATGGGTTATGCCTATGCAAATGTATTCAAAGCGCGCGCGGCCTACGATTGGGCGGTGGAAACTACGGTGTACCTGCGGCGTGATGCCCGGGGAAATGGCTTCGGGAGGCTTCTGTATACAGCGCTGGAAGAAGAATTGACGCGGCGCAATTTTTTGAACGCATACGCCTGCATTTCCTATACGGAAAAGGAGGATGAATATCTGGATTTATCCAGCCCCAAATTTCACGCGGCCATGGGATATAAGCTTTGCGGCGTATTCAAACAGTGCGGCTACAAATTTGGGCGTTGGTATGATATGATCTGGATGGAAAAGCATCTGAGAGAACATATGGCAAATCCTTTACCGATCAAATTCAAATAGATATTTTAAGCCTGATTATGAAGCCGCTGCCGGCGTCACGGATCAGGCTTTTTGATTGCAGTCCAAATTTGTGATTGAATTGAACATATTTTGAAAATCTTTGCTGATTTTGGAAGAAAGAAAAAGGAATTGCATTCGGAAATGTTGTATATAACAAGCAACAGGAAGGAGGCGCGCCGAATGACCATCCGCGAAGAATTGGAACGCCAGGAAAAGGCTTTTCTTTCTCCTCTGGCTGTTTGCAGCGCTGATACAAAGGGCCGGGATCGGCCGATGCAGCCCTGCCCGCTCCGGACGGAATTCCAGCGGGACCGGGATCGGATCCTTCATTGTAAAAGCTTTCGCAGGCTGAAATTCAAGACCCAGGTTTTTATCGCGCCGGAAGGAGATCATTACAGAACGCGGCTCACGCATACGCTGGAAGTGTCCCAGGTGGCGCGCACCTTGGCAAGATGCCTGAAGCTGAATGAGGATTTGGCGGAAGCGATCGCGCTGGGGCACGATTTAGGCCACACTCCATTCGGCCACAGCGGAGAAAGATCGCTGAACCGGCTCACCCAGGGCGGCTTTCGTCACAATGAGCAAAGCCTGCGCGTGGTGGAAGTATTGGAAGGCGGAGAAGGGCTGAACCTCACCTGGGAAGTGCGGGACGGTATTTTAAAACATTCGGGCAAGCTGAAGCCGGAAACCCTGGAAGGCGAATGCGTGGCCCGGGCGGACCGGATCGCATATATCAATCACGATATTGACGACGCCATCCGCGCCGGAGTGCTGAAAGAGTTTGAAATACCGCAGGATTTGCTTCATGTGCTGGGGGAAACGCATGGGCAGCGGATCAATACCATGATCACGGATATCGTTCGGGAAAGCCTTGGACAGCCGCACTTGCGGATGAGCGACCCCATTCAGGCGGCCAGCGATGAAATGCGTCAGTTCCTTTTTGAACGGGTATATTTTGATAAGTGGCGCAAGGAAGAAGACCGCTGCGACCATGTGATCGTTTCTTTGTTTGAGTATTTCAATGAGCATCCCAGCAAAATGCCGCTGGAATATGTGCAGATTGCCTATCGGGACGGAACGGAGAGGGCTGTAACGGATTATCTGGCCTGTATGACGGACCGGTACGCCCTGAGAACTTATCAGAATTTGTTCGTCCCCTCGTCGTTTCCCGTGGTTTAAAAGCGAAAATTATCAAATTTTTCAGGAAATCCGGGTTTCATCTCGAATCATATGAATCGGATACTTTGAAAGGGGGAAGCGGATTTGGCGGGGCGTATTCCATCGGCATGGATGGATGAATTATATGCCAGAACGGATATCGTTTCTGTCGTTTCCAGCTATCTGACCCTGAAAAAGGATGGCCGCCGTTATTGGGGACTCTGCCCCTTTCATAACGAAAAAACGCCGTCTTTCTCCGTGAATCCCGAACTGAATCTGTATTACTGCTTTGGCTGTAAGGCCGGGGGGAACGTGGTGCAGTTCGTGATGGAAATGGAACGGGTATCCTATCTGGAAGCGGTGAAGCTTCTGGCGGATCGCATTCATATGACGCTGCCCGAAATGCGGGAGGATCCCGATTATGAGCGCCGGAGAAGCCAGCGGGAAAGGCTTCTGAACGCCAATCGGGAGGCTGCCAGGTTTTATCACGATCGTCTTTGGCAGCCAGAAGGAAAGCCGGTGCTGGATTACCTGCACAGCCGCGGCCTGGACGATGGGATCATTCGCCGGTTTGGGCTTGGCGCGTCCACAGATCGCTGGGATGATCTGACCTCGTATCTGCGTGAAAAAGGCTTTACGCTGGATGAGCTGGGGCTGGCGGGCCTGAGCGTGATCAAAGGGGACCACGCATACGACATGTTCCGAAGCCGCGCTATGTTTCCGATTATTGATCAATACAACAATGTGCTGGGGTTTGGCGGGCGAGCCATGAAGGATGTGAAGCCCAAATATCTGAACACATCCGATACGCCTGTATTCAATAAGCGAAAGGGCGTATATGCCATCAACCTGATTCGGAAAATGAGGGATTTGAAGCGGATCATCCTGGTGGAAGGCTATATGGACGTGGTTGCGCTGTCTCAATCCGGCGTGCAGGGAGCGGTTGCCACGCTGGGAACAGCGCTGACAAATGAGCAGGCCCGTTTGCTCAAACGGTACGCGCCGGAAGTGCATCTTGCCTACGACGGCGACGAAGCGGGTCAGCACGCCATTGAACGGGGACTGGATATATTTGAAGCCGAAGATGTTCCGTCCAAAGTGCTCTATTTCCCGGATGGGCTGGATCCCGACGAATTCATCCGGCAGCGCGGCCTGGAAGCCTTTCAGGCCATCCGGCCCATGAGCCCTGTGGCTTATCGGATGCAAAGGCTGCGGTTAAAGTATGATCTGGAATCCCAGGACGGCAGGACGGAATACGCAAAGGGCTGCGCTGAACTGCTGAAAAATGTGCGCGATCCAGTGGATTTGGAAAACTATTTGGAATTGCTGTCTGTGCAAACGGGCTTTTCCCGGGAGGTTCTGGTAGCCCAAATCGGCATTTCGCCTCAAAAACCGGAACCGATGAATAATTCCTTGCCGGATCGGGAAAGAATATCAGCAAAACGATCTCATGTTCCGGAGGGTTACAGAACGGAACAAACGCTGATTGCTTTGATGGGCACGGGGAAATTGCCGGAAGGCATGGTGAAAGAAACTGATTTTGCTTCACCAGCCCACAGGCAAATCGTGCATTTGTTGATCGAGGGCAATGTTCCGGCTGACATTATTTCTGATGATGATTTAGGCGACGAAGTTCGTCATGCCGCCGGAGAAGCATTTTCCCTGCAATCAGAATTGGATTTGGACAACGCTGCCGCCATCGCAGGCGATTGCCTGCGAAAGCTGCAGATTCAGCGAATAGAACAGGAAATTCAGTCGATGACCGATTTGATGCGATCCGCTGATAGCCCTCAAAAACGGGCGGATGCGCTGAAAGAGGTCGCGGAGCTTTCCAAAGAATTGGCTCGGTTGAAACAGCAGGGTCGCTGAAGCGGAGAGAGGAGTGGAGCCATTGAACACACATGCGGACGCAAAGCAGGAAAAGCTGAACGAATTATATGAACTGGGCAAAAGCAAAGGCGTTTTGACCTACGATGAAATCATCTCGAAGCTTTCTTCCTATGAAATCGATCCGGAGCAATTCGATAATATATTGGAAACTTTTGAAGCTATGGGCGTCGCCGTTACCAGGGATGCGGAAAACGTAACGCCGCAGCCGGAGCCCCTGCCGGAGGATCTGGACCTGATGCCCGAGGGAATCAGCATTGACGATCCGGTGAGAATGTACCTGAAGGAAATCGGGCGGGTGCCTCTTTTAACGGCGGAAGAAGAAATTGAAATTGCCCAGCGGATGGAACAGGGCGATGAAGAAGCGAAGAAAAAGCTGGCTGAGGCGAATCTTCGTCTGGTTGTTTCCATTGCCAAGCGGTATGTGGGCCGGGGCATGCTGTTCCTGGATTTGATCCAGGAAGGCAATCTGGGCCTGATCAAGGCCGTCGAAAAGTTTGATTACCGTAAAGGATATAAATTTTCCACCTACGCCACATGGTGGATCCGCCAGGCCATTACCCGCGCTATCGCCGATCAGGCGAGGACGATCCGCATTCCCGTACATATGGTGGAAACCATCAATAAGCTGATCCGCGTTTCACGCCAGCTTTTGCAGGAATACGGACGGGAACCCACGCCGGATGAGATCGCCAAGGCGATGGGCATCAGCGAATCCAAGGTGCGGGAAATCATCAAAATTGCTCAGGAGCCCGTTTCGCTGGAAACGCCTATCGGTGAAGAAGAGGACAGCCATTTGGGCGATTTTCTGGAGGATGAAACGGCCCTGGCTCCCGCTGAAGCCGCTTCTCACGCCTTGATGAAGGAACAGCTGAAGGACGTTCTGGATACCCTGACCCCCAGAGAAGAAAAGGTGCTCAGGCTGCGTTTCGGGTTGGACGACGGTCATCAGCGTACCCTGGAGGAAGTAGGCAAGGAATTCCAGGTCACCCGTGAACGGATCCGGCAAATCGAAGCAAAAGCCCTTAGAAAACTGCGTCATCCCAGCCGCAGCAAAAAATTGAAGGATTATTTGGATTGATGGCAAACGCTCCGAAGCTTGATGACCGCCTGCTCCGCGCTGCGGACATGTTTCCCGCCTGTGCATACGGCGCTGATATCGGCGCTGATCACGGGCGGTTATCTTGTTATTTGCTGAAAACGGGAAAATGCGAAAGAATGTGCGTGGCGGATATCAGCGCGCCTTCTCTGAAAAAAGCAAAAGCTTTGCTTGCAGAGCATGGTATCAGTGATCGGGCTGATTTTCGGGTGGGAGACGGTTTGTCCGTTTTGCCCCAGCCGGCGCAGGCCATTGCCATACTGGGCATGGGCGGAATGACTTTGTGCGATATCCTGATCCAAGGGCAGGGCAAGCTGCAGGGAGCTTATCTGATTCTTTCCGCCCATACGGATATGCAGGCTGTGAGAAAAACGCTGGTGCAGCTTGGTTACAGAATTGAAAAAGAGCAGATTTCGAGAGCGGCCGGACGTTATTATGTTCTCCTGCGCGCGGGAAAGGGAAGCGAGGCGCTTTCGGAGAAACAGCTTTTGCTGGGGCCCAGGCTGATGGAAACCTATTCGGAATACTATGAAGATTATCTTGCCTGGCGTATCGATATTGCGGCTGTCAAACGCAGTGATGCGGGAAAACAGGAGCTTATTTGGCTGAAGGAGGAGTACGATCGTGTGCGTTACCGTTCAAACGATTGAAGATATGCTGAATGAACTAGCCCCCATGGAAATGGCGGAAAGCTATGATAATGTGGGCGCTTTGGTGGGATGCCGGGACACGGAAATCACTGGCGTGCTGGTGGCGCTGGACTGCACCATGGACGCTGTGCAGGAAGCAAAGCGGCTGAATGCCAATTTGATCGTTTCGCATCACCCTTTAATGTTTCATTCCCGGAAAAACATGCTGGAAGAAGATGCGGAAGGAAAAATCCTGTGCGAACTGATTCGGTCCCGCATTTCTCTGATCGCCGCGCACACCAATCTGGATCAGACAGAATACAGCGGAAGCGCTTGCTGCGCAAGGATGCTGAAGCTTCAAAACCTTCGGAAGGAAGGAAACTATTTATTTCTGGGCGAACTGAAAAAACCTGTTCCGGCAGCAGAACTGCAAGGCGGGATATCGAAAGCGCTTCGTTTCCCGGTCCGCTGTTATGGCGACGGTTCAGCATTGATTCATACCCTGGCCATCGCGGGCGGCGCGGATGACGGCGATTGGCTGACTGCGAAATCCCAGGGAGCCCAGGCTTTGCTTACGGGGGAAGTGCGGCATCATAATGCGCTGGCAGCGTCCATGAGCGACTTTGTTCTTTTCGATGGGGGCCATTACGGAACGGAAGCGCCGCTGGTGCCCGGTTTGGCTGAGTATTTACAAAACCGTATAAATGGTGTACAATGTAATGTGCGGGTTTACCCGTCTCAATGCGCGCCCTTTGGCAGCGTCTAATATAAAGGAGGGCATTCGTATGGATCAATTGCATTTATTGTGGGAATACCAAAAAGCCGATGTGGAAGTGGATAAAATGGAAGCTTCCATCAAACGCTCTCCGGTAAGGCAAAAATTGATTAAGGTACGGGATAATTTCGCCGAACAGCAAAATATTATGAAGCGCATCGAAAGCGAAGTGCTTACCATGCAGGACCGGCTGGAAGCACTGAAAGACGCCATTAAAATGACCGATGAACAGCTTCATTCTCTGCACAGCAAAATGGAAAGCGATCCGCCCCAGAACAGCAAGGAAGTGCAGCAGTTCATGAACGATGCCAAGCGCTTCCAGAATAATCTGACCGCTTACGAGCAGGAAATCAAACGCATCCGCAAGGATGCCGGGGACCGGGAACGGCAGCAGCATGACGTACGGGTTCGGGCAGCGAAAGCGAAAAGCGAATTTGATAAGCTGAAGGAAATGTACGACGAAGAAAAGCAGGAAAAAGACAAGGAATTGGAAGCGCTTCGAGCTGCCGCAGCTGCCAAGGCAGAAGCGATCGAGCCTGCTTTTATGGAGCGTTACAAGGATATAAAAAAACACAGTGTTCCGCCGCTTGCGGCACTTTACGGCGATCAGTGCGGCGGCTGTAACATGAGCCTGCCTTCTTCCATTTCCCGCAAAGTAAAAGCCGGCGAATTGGTGGAGTGCGAAACCTGCGGACGGCTTTTGATCATTGTTCAATAAGATACATGAGCACATAAAAATCGGTCGGTTTTATGCAAACCGACCGGTTTTTTATGTGCTAAATTTCGACAGGACTTTACAAAATATGATTTATTTTGTATAATTTTTTATAAAATCAGTGGTTTACGATCCATGGGAGGTGGCCCCGTTTGGTCAACTATGTTTTGATGGGAAAGCGCATGAAAATGAAACGCCGCGCAAAAAAGCTTTCTCAGGAGGATATTGCAAAGGCAGTGCAGATATCCGCATCTTTTTATGGCAACATCGAGCGGGGCATAAGAATTCCCAGCATTGATACCTTGGTCGCGATTGCCAATGTGCTGGAAGTTGGAACGGATTTTTTACTTTGCGACAGCGTGCAGGCGGCCATTCCGCAGCATTCCCCGGAAGAAATGAGGCTGCTGGCGCGGTATTTGCGGGATCGCGTTGCTGAACTGGATTATGGAGAAAGGCCGGAGGATCAGCCTATTTCATATAAATAAAACAACTTTGTGTAACTGCATAAAAAAGAGCCTTCCGCAGAAAGTGGAAAGCTCTTTTATGGTGTCAGCGCTGTTTGATCCCCAAATCATACAGGGTATCGATGCTCATTTTAGCGGCCTCCATGGGCGTGCGCTGATACCACAGGTCCTGCTCGACGACAAACCATTCAGCCCCGGCGTCAATGCCGGCCTCTACAACAGATTTTGCATCCTGACTGCCATGGCCGAAGGGCCTGAATTCAAAGGCCACGTTTTCATCAGCTTTTTTTGTTTCCCCGATCAGGCCGTAGGGAGTTCCTTCGCCCTTAACGCCCACATAATCCTTTAAATGAACGATGGGAGCGCGGCCTGCATATTTACGAAGATAAGCGGAGGGGTTCTCTCCGGCGTATTTGACCCAGCACACGTCGATTTCTGTCTTTAAGCATTCTTCATCAATTGCGCTGTACAGAAAATCCAACCCATATATATCCGATACCTTCACAAATTCAAAATCATGATTGTGGTACAGCAGCTGAATGCCGCCTTCACGGCAAAGCCTGCCGAATCGTGCAATGAAGCGAATCATTTCCGGAAAACCGGGTGTACCTGGACGGTGGTCTCCATCCACGCTGGGAATCGCCACGTATTTGCAGCCCAATTCCTGAAGAAAAGCGATGGTGCCAAAGGGATCCTGGCGCATGGCCTGAACGGGCACATGACTGGAAACTGCGGCGAGACCGTGATCGTTCAATAGTTGTTTTAGTTCCTTTGCGGTATGTCCGAAGTAACCGGCGAATTCTACGCCATCATAACCCAGGCGTTTCAATTCGCTCAGCACTTTGCCCATATCCCGTTCCACATCTTCCCGGGCGGAATACAATTGGTAGCCTACCGGAATCTGCTTCATGATGATCCTCCGTTCCAGCGTTTTTCCGCTGTTATTTTTCATAAGTGATTATACATCCATCTTTTCTTTTTTTCAATCTGCCATTGCGGGAATACAGCTGAAATGCTATAATAAAACAAATAATCAATCATCAAAAAGGAGTCGATTGCATATGGCATTGCTGGAAATCACGGCCCATTCCCAGACGCTCAATCGGGAAGTGGATTTTCTGGTGATTCTGCCGGAAGATACGTCCGGCATGATCGGAATGGAAAGCAAGGAAAGCGTTTGCTGTCCCACGCTGTACCTGCTTCACGGCATGAGCGATGATCATACGATCTGGCTGAGACGCACCAGCATTGAACGCTATGCCGGTGAGAAGGGGCTGGCGGTTGTCATGCCCGCCGCTGATCTGAGCTTTTATACCAATATGGCTATGGGGGAAAACTATTGGGACTTTATCTCCCAGGAATTGCCGGCCCTTTGCCGTTCGCTTTTTCCCCAGATGAGCAGGCGCAGGGAAGACACCTTTGTAGCCGGGCTGTCCATGGGCGGCTATGGAGCGCTGAAATGCGGCCTTAGGGCTTCCGATACCTTCTCTTACGCAGCCGGGCTTTCCTCATGCGCAGATATTGTGGATACGGTAAAGCGCAGCGGATTGGCTGGAAAGAAATACTGGCAGGATATTTTCGGAGATTTGAGAAAGCTTCCGGGCTCCTTCAACGATCTGTTTGCCGCTGCAAGCGATCTGGCAAAAGGAAAACTTCCGCCTGTGCGGTTCTATATATGGTGCGGAACCGAGGATGGGCTTTATCCCCAGAGCGTAAGGCTTCGGGATCATATGCTTTCTCTTGGCCTGCCGCTTACCTATGAAGAATCCGCCGGCAGCCATATGTGGAGCTGCTGGGATGAAAAAATTCAAACGGTGCTGAATTGGCTGCCGCTGCGGAAGGAGGAAAAGTGATATGTCTGCGCTGACAAAGCTGCGTCTGTTTTCAAAATCCTTGGGCATGTGCGTAACGGTGAATGTCGTTCTGCCAGTTAGAAAAGACTTTGCTCCGGATCAAAAACTTCCGGTTCTCTGGCTTTTGCATGGCGCGTATGGCTGCCATTCCGATTGGCTGCGTCTCACTTCCGTTGTACGGTACGCCGCACCTTACGGGTTAGCCATCGTGATGCCTTCCGCGCATAATTCCGGCTATACGGATATGGCCCACGGCCAAAAGTTTTATACTTATATCAGCGCGGAATTGCCCAGCGTTTTGCCGACAATGCTGAATCTTTCCACCAAACGGGAAGATAATTATATCGCGGGCCTTTCCATGGGCGGCGCGGGCAGTTTGATGATCGGGCTGAGCCATCCGGAAAAATACGCGGCCATCGGGTGTCTTTCCGCAGGAGCGATCAACGCGGAAGGAAACTTGCACAACAGCCCCCGCAGGCTGATTACCTTTGGGGACGAGCCAATCAAAGGCACGTATAAGGATCCGCTGGGCTGCGCGCAAAATATTCTGGATCAAAAGCTTCCCTGCCCCCGAATCTATCATGCCTGCGGGAATGAGGATTTCCTGCTGCCCAGCGCGCATAAAACCCGGGATTTCTTCCAAAACCTTCCTGGAAATCCCTTTGATTATCAGTATGTGGAAGATCCTGGGGCCCATACCTGGGAATTCTGGGACGCGCATATCAAGGAATTCATTGAATTCCTGAATTTACCTAAGCAGGATGGCATTTATATCTGATCGAAAAAGAAATAGCTTCCCGTGTCGATGTGAGGCGCGGGAAGCCGCTTTTTTATGGATAATCTGCCAGGATCATTCCACTTTTTTGCCAAGAATATAAACCGCTTGAATATCCGGATCTGTATCAAAGGGAGAACCGGCGCACAGCACCAGATCGGCGTCCTTGCCTGCTTCAATGGAGCCCACCCTGTCTTCGATCCCGGCATGTTTAGCGGGGTTAATGGTGATGGCCTGAAGCGCGGCAAAGGGATCCATGCCATGCTTGATGGCAAGGCCTGCGCACAGGGGAAGATATTCCTGGGGAATCACTGGCGCGTCGGTGATGATGGATACCTGCAGTCCCGCACGGCTCAGGATGCCGGGCGTATCAAAGGTTTTGTTCCGAAGCTCGAATTTGCTGGCGTTGGTAAGGGAGGGCCCCACGGCGCAGGGAACATTTTCTTTCGCCAGCTCGTCCGCGATCAGATGGCCCTCGGTTACGTGTTCCAAAGTGATTTTCACGTTGAATTCTTTGGCAATGCGCAGGGCGGTGAAGATATCCTCCGCCGCGTGGGCATGCGCTTTCAGGGGGATTTCCCGCTTGAGTACAGGAATCAGCGCTTCCAGCTTCATATCGAATGCGGGCTTCTTGGATACGTCGTCCCCCGCAGCTTCCTTCTTTTCCAGGTATTCCCTGGCTTTGAACAGGGTTTCCCGCAGCTTGGCGGCAGTGGTCATACGGGTGGATACGCCCTTGTCCCGATAGCAGCGTTTGGGATTCTCGCCGAAAGCGCACTTCATGGCGATGGCTTCCTTCACCAGCATATCTTCCACGCGCTTGCCTACGGTTTTGACGGCGCAGAAGGTGCCGCCCAGCACGTTGGCGCTGCCGGGGCCTGTGCATACGGTGGTCACGCCGCCCAGGGCCGCCGTGCGCATGCAGGGCTGCATGGGCTTGAAGCCATCAATGCCCCGCATCTGAGGAGAGATAGGATCGTTCATTTCGTTGTAGTCCCAGCCCTCATAGCCGACCCCATCAGAATCCAGGCCCAAATGGCTGTGAGCGTCCACGAAACCGGGATAAATATTCAGCCCGGATGCGTCGATGATTTCTTCATTCTCCGCGGTTACATTTTGCCCGATGGCGGAAATTTTACCATCCTTCACTAAAATATCCGCTTGATAAGGCGTTTCATGAATAGCGTCGTGGATCAACCCGTTTTTGATCAGCATCTCTCTTCCTCCTGTGTACGGTTTTTACAATCATACCACATTTTTTTCCAATATGCAAATACCGCCCTTTTCAGAGCGGCAAATAGAAGGTTTTCTTTGGGGAGGATACGGGAGGGGAACTTTTTTCCCGACAAGAAAGCCCCCTCCCGCTTATCAATCGTCTATTACACGCAGCCGTGGGCCAGCATGGCGTCGGCCACCTTCAGGAAGCCGGCAATGTTGGCGCCAACCACATAGTTGTCTTCCTGGCCGTATTCCTTGGCGGCGGAATCGATATTGGCGAAGATGTTTTCCATGATGCCCTTGAGCTTGGCATCCACTTCATCGAAGGTCCAGGAGAGGCGCTGGCTGTTCTGGCTCATTTCCAGGGCGGAGGTGGCTACGCCGCCGGCATTGGCGGCCTTGCCGGGTGCAAACAGCACCCCGGCCTTCTGCAGGGCCAGAGTAGCTTCATAGGTGGTGAGCATATTGGCGCCTTCGGCTACGGCAAACACGCCGTTGGCGATCAGGGCTTTCGCGCCTTCTTCATCCAGTTCGTTCTGCGTAGCGCAGGGGAGAGCGATATCGCACTTCACGGTCCAGATGCCGCGGAAGCCTTCGGTGTATACGGCGCCGGCTACCCGAGCGGCGTATTCCTTGATGCGGCCGCGTTCCACTTCCTTGATCTGCTTTACCACATCCAGCTTGATACCGTCGGCGTCCACTACATAGCCATTGCTGTCGCTCATTGCGACCACTTTGCCGCCCAGTTCGGTAGCCTTCTGGGCCGCGTAGATGGCTACGTTGCCGCTGCCGGAAACAACCACCGTTTTGCCCTCAAAAGAGGTACCGTGCTTTTTCAGCATGGCGTTGGTAAGGTAGCACAGACCAAAGCCGGTGGCTTCCTTGCGGGCGAGGCTGCCGC
>JAUNMW010000312.1 GCA_030537395.1 Clostridia bacterium
TTACCTTCAAGCCTACGCCGCCGTCCTGGATGGCGGGAAGTAATTGCAGATATTCGGGAATGTGGGCTTCTGCTTGAATGATTTGGTTCATCCGATCGGCTATACTTTGAGCTGAAGCGCTTTCTTCCGAAAAAACAGGATAGGAAACGCTGCTGCTTGACGCGCCCGTAACGGTTGCGTTTTCCATACGAAGCGGTAATGGCGTCGTTTCCTCAGCAATTGCGGGGAAAATGGAACAAAAAACAATCAGGCAAACAGTGGCCAAGCAAAGCGTCTTTGTTTTCATTTTGTGTTTCATGCGAATACCTCCACAAATATAGTATACCCTATTTTCCTTCGTTTTTCAAGCTTCCCAGCAGAATGGGCTGCATCTGGGCTCCCGCCAGGGCGGCGGCCAGGGCCTCGGGAATCTTGGAAAAGTCCGCCACCACGCTGCGGGGCTTATTTGCCGGGTCATCCTGACCGAAGGGTACTATATAAACGTTTCGCATGGCCAAAATCTTCCCGATATTTTCTGCGGCGGTGGACAGGCCGTCGTTGGTGGAAGGAGCCACCAGCACCGGGCGACTGTTCCGCAGATGGGATTTGGCTCCCAGCAGGGCGGGCGTATCAAAAATGCCATGGGCCATTTTGCCCATGCTGGCTCCCGTCATGGGCGCGATGATGTAAGCGTCCAGCAGCTTCTTGGGGCCGATGGGTTCCACTTCAGATAATGTAGAAAACGGTTTGTTCTTTGTAATCTGTTCCAAAGTCTGCCATACTTCGGTGCTTCCATAGAAACGGGTATCTTCTCTGGCAGCAGGATAGGACAGAATGGGCTGAATATCATAACCGGAATCTGCCAATTCCTGAATGACGGAAAACACCTGCCTGAACGTGCAAAAAGAGCCCGTCAGGGCAAAGCCGATTTTGGTTTTACTCATGATTTGCCTCCCGTTCCATATAATTCAGAAGCGTTTTCGCGGCGGATACCGGGCAATAGCGTCCCGGCAGACCGCTTTCCAAATGCAGGGAAAGCCCCAATTCCTCAGCCGCTTTAAAATCGATCCCATAGGGCTTGCTGGCCAGCTCCAGCAGCAGACAATCTTCTTTCACGGATTGCAGCCTCTCTTTGTTCAGAATCATGGCAGGTACGGTGTTGAAGATGATGTCAGCACAGGGCAGCACAGAGGAAAGCGCTTCCATGGCTACGGATGGTTCGCCTGCCGCTTCTCTGCTCTCCTTCCGTCTTGCTGCCGCAATGGTGCGGATATGTAACGCTCGCAGCATGCGAATCAATTCCATGCCGATCCTGCCGCAGCCGATCACCAGGCAAGTGGCTTCCCGGAGCGTCTTGGGATAATAATCCCCTGCGGAATGAATGGCTCCCTCGGCAGTTAAAAGCGCGTTATCCTTTGTATATATGGAATCCTCCAGCACTCTGTGAAGTTTCCAGCCCCGCTTCTGCGCCAGAGATTCAAAGGCTTCATCCGTGATCCCGCAAATCACATTTTGCCCGCGGGGAAGCTGATCCGCCGTATTTTCATCAATCGAAGATTTTGGCAGGGAAAGCACCGCCTGATCCCAGGGCCCAAATTCGGGTAAAGAATGACCGGCAGCCAGGGCCATCTGCCGCAAGGCGTTTTCACGCGCTCCGCTGCCCACAATCAAAATCCGCATAGCATGCCTCCTTTTCCATTCGGTATACTGTATGATATGAGGAAAAAGAAACAGCGGTTAAAACTTTTTCTGATCAAAATTGCATTTCTGCGGAAAATGGGGTGGTAAAATGAGAAGAAATCCTGTATAATATATATATCACCGTGAAGGAGGAAAGGGAATGCTTTTCAGGCGGATGGTTTGTCTGCTGCTTGCGGCGGCGATGTGCTTTGGCATTTCGGCTCACGCGGAGGAAGCGGAAAGCCCGTCTTTTATTATGGCGGGATTTGACAACACCCAGTATCGGGATTGGATAAACAATGAGTTTTTCGTTCGGATGGAGGAACGCACCGGCGTGCATTTTATTTATCGTCAATATAACGACGAAGCCAAATGGATGCTGGAAAAAGCATCCATGACGGCGGATGGCAGCGACTTGCCGGACGTATTGTTCAAAGCCAGCCTGACGGGCGCGGAATGCATGGCGCTTCGGGATAAGGGCGTTCTGATCGATTTGAAGCCTTATCTTCAGGAATGCTGCCCGCATTTATGGGCGATCCTGGAAGCGCACCCGGACTATCTTGCGGCCATCACCCTGCCGGACGGCAGCATCGCCGCACTGCCCTTTATCAATGATCCCTCCATTCAGAATTACGTTTGGATCAACCGGGAATGGCTAAACAATCTGCGCCTGGATATGCCGACGACGGCGCAGGAACTGGTGGACGTGCTGACTGCTTTCCAGACACGGGACCCCAACAAAAACGGCAAAAAAGATGAAATCCCCATGGGTTTCCTGGGCCCCTTCGATTTGAAATTCCTGGGACATGCTTTCGGCCTGATCTGCAACGATTACAATATTTTCGTGGAAGATCATCAGGTGAAATTCATGCCGATGGAAGAAAACTTCCGTCTGTTCGTTACCTGGTGCCGGGATCTGTACGCGGCGGGGCTGCTGGATAAAAACGGCTTCTCCATCAGCGATCAGATGCGCACCGTAACGGATTCCAAGGCAACGCCCACCTACGGCGCGGTGATCACCAACATGGCGGCGGACCTGTTTTCCGTATCCTGGGCTGAAAATTATGAAATCATGATGCCGCTTGCTTATGAGGGAAAGCAGATATACCGGGATTTTTCCGGCAGCGTGATCCGGGGTTCTTTCGCGGTCACCAGCGCCTGCAAGGATCCGAAAAAAATGCTTCAATGGGTGGATTGCCTGTATACGGAGGAAGGCGCGGTGCTGGCCTCTATCGGTCAGGAAAACATTGATTATCTGGTGGACGGCGACGGCTCATGGCGATTTGTTGAATCTGTTCAAAACAACTATGATATGTTCCGCGCGGGGACCCTGATCGAGGGCGGAGCTGTGTGCCCCGGCATCCTGGCGGAGGATTTCCAGCGCCGCATGAGCGGCAGCGCCATGGTGCAGAATGTATTGGGGCAGCAGGATGAATTTGCGCAGTATGTGCAGCTTCCCTTCCCGTATTACACTTTGACCCGGGAGCAGGAGAACCGGATCGCCCCTCTGCAGAATGAAATCGGATACTATGTGGATATGCAGATTGCCCGGTGGGTGCTGGGCGAGGAAGAAATCACCGATGAAGCCTTTGACGCTTTTGAAGCAAAACTGCAGGAACTGGGATTGAATGAGTTTCTTTCGTTCTGGCAGGAAGTACTGGATCAGCTTTGAGGAGGATGAGCACAATGGACAGTTATGCACAGATGCTGGCACAGATCAAGCGTTCTCCAGCGATGGAGCGTTTTATTCATCTTTACGGGCGCCGGGAAGGGGAGCTGGCACGGCAGCTTACCCGTTATACCCAACTGGTCAAGGCCCATGAGGATTTCTT
>JAUNMW010000039.1 GCA_030537395.1 Clostridia bacterium
TCATTGTGCCCGAAAGCTTGCTATATTTCGTCTCCAGCGCAGCACGCGGAATTTGTTGGGTATAGCCGTCAAGTTATTTCGCGAGTAGTGGGTCCAGGGCGGTCACCGCCCTGGCGCGGAGTTTGAGGCCGCGCAGGCCTCAACGTTTCCCCCGCTGTTGGACTTTAGCTTGAATTTTGTCTTTGAGAACAATACTGCTAACAGCCCAAAACCCCGCCGATTGGCGGGGCGAAATGGATAATCATGGGGACCACGGAGGAGCAGAAGAAAGCTTTTCCAGGGTTCTTTTTGTTTCCCGATTACTTGTACAGCGAGCCGTAATGCTTGCAGGCGGCGTAATCGGCAGCCTGCGTGTCCTGGGTGCCGAAGGCGGCCCAGCAATGGGGGCGGAACACCTTATCCTCCGGCACGTTGTGCATGGTCACGGGAATGCGCAGCATGGAGGCCAGGGTGATCAATTCCGCGCCGATATGGCCGTACACGGTCACGCCGTGGTTGGCGCTCCAATTGGCCATGACGGAGTACACATCCTTGAACGCACCTTCGCCGGTCAGACGGGGCGCGAACCAGGTGGTGGGCCAGGTGGGGTCAGTGCGCTGATCCAGCTTCTTGTGCACTTCGTCCGGCAGCACCACGGTCTGTCCTTCGGCGATCTGGATGGTGGGCCCGATGCCCTCCACAATGCTGATGCGCAGCATGGTGACGGGGATTTCGGCCTGGGTGCGGAAGTGGCTGGAGAAGCCGCCGCCCCGGAAGTATTGATAGTCCGCCCGGCACCAGTCGGTGGCCTTCAGGCAGGCCTGAATATCTTCATCCTTCATTTCCCAAAAGGGCTTATGGCAATGCTCGCCTTTTTCATTGACGGGCGCGGCAGTGCCGTCCAGCGCTGTAGCGCCGGAATTGATCAGGTGAATAAAGCCACCCTCCGCTGCACCGGTAACTTCATAGCCAGTCACACGCTTCACGGCTTCGGGGCTCCAATAGGTACGCACGTCGTGGAAGCAGGGGGCTGTGTTGGAAATCAGGGTCGCCAGCATCATGGACGCGCCGTTGAGCGTATCGTTTTCGGTAGCGAAGGGAGTGGGCATTTTGGGGCCGTTCCAGTCGAAGGTGGAGGCCATGATGGACTCGGTAAAGTCGCCGTTGGGCAGCCAGTCCGTCCATTGCCGCTGCCCCTGGAAGCCGCCGGCCACGGCGTTTTTGCCCAGGGCTTCCTCATGCCAGCCCATTTCATCCAGCTTGGGATTGCCGTACAGGATATCCCGCACGATCAGGGAGAACTTGGCGATGAATTCCCAATCCTTGTCCGGAGGGACCACCTTGCTCTTGGTGATGATTTCCGGCAGGTTCAAGCCTGCGTTCTTGTCAAACCCCTCGGGGCAGTTTTCCTTGATCCAGGCCAGGGCCTTTTCGTATTCTTCGTGATCATAGATTCCCAGGGTGATGCGGCGCAGAATTTCCGTCATATCCACCCATTCAGCCCGGATGCCGAAATACTTCTGGAACACATTGGTGTCGCAGTACGCGCCCATGATGCCCATGGCCACGCCGCCGATGTTCACATAGGCTTTATTCTTCATCCAGCCCACGGCCACCGCGCCTTTGGCAAAGCGCAGGATTTTTTCCGCCACATCCTGGGGGATTTCCGTGTCGGTCAGATCCTGCACGTCGTGGCCATAAATGGAGAAGGCGGGGAGGCCCTTCTGAGCGTAGGCTGCCAGCACAGCGGCAAGATACACCGCGCCGGGGCGCTCGGTGCCGTTAAAGCCCCAGACGGCCTTGATGGTATGGGGGTTCATATCGAAGGTTTCCATGCCGTAGCACCAGCAGGGGGTCACGGTCAGGGTAGCGGTCACATTCTGAGTGGAAAAGTATTCTTCGCATTTGGCCGCTTCCGCGCCGCCGCCGATGGTGCAGGGAGAAATGACCACCTGCACCGGGGTCCCGTCGGGATAACGCAGGGTTTCCATCAATTTTTTGGCTGCCACGGCCAAGCCCATGGTTTGTTTTTCCAGGCTCTCTCTTACGCCGCCCCAGCGCCCGTCGATGGTGGGACGAATACCGATTTTGGGATATAGCATGCTCCGTCCTCCTTCAGTATTGTCTTATGGATGTTTTTCTCTTTGTCTGTAACCATTTTCGCGCAAATTCCGCTGTTTGTCAAGCAGGGAAATAAAAAACGCCGCCGGGCGTTTCAGAGCATCGTCCGGCAGCGTGAAAAACGGGTTATTTTTGCTCTCGGCGCTGGAGCATACCGTAAATCCATAACAGCAGGCAGGAACCGCCCACTGCAACCAGCAGGCTGTACAGGTTGAAGCCGTCCACCCCGCCAAGGCCCAGCAGAGAAGCCGCCAGCCCGCCTACCGCGGCCCCCAGGATGCCCACCACGATATTCCCCAGCCAGCCGCGCTTCTCTCCGCCCATGATCAGCCCCGCCAGCCATCCGGCCAGGGCCCCCAGCACGATCCAAAGCAAAATGTTCATCTCGTTTCCTCCCTTCGGATGATCGTTTGCGCGGTCATCCCTCCTGCTATCTTATGCAGAAAACCGGAAACGATACGAAAACGGCGCAGCGTTCTGAAGAAAAACTGAAGGAAAATTCGTCTTTTTACCGAAAAACGCTTGCATTTCCATCCGTGTGGGAATACAATATGGATTTGTGCGAAAGCACGATGAATGAAAGGAAAGGAAGAGAACAATGCAGGTTTTCGTATTCGTATTGAACCGGACCGAGCATCTGGAACATTTATTGCAGGAATTCTCCGATCACGGCCTGCGTGGCGCTACCGTGCTGGACAGCAAGGGCATGGCCCGCATTCTGCACACCGAAGATGAAATGCCCATTTTCTACGGCCTGCGCGCCATCATGGAGCCGGAACGCCGCAGCAGCAAAACCATTTTCATGGTGCTGAAGGATGAGCAGGTGGATACCGCCAAGAAGATCGTCAATGAAGTTACCGGCGGGCTGGACGTGCCCGATTCCGGCATTATGTTTGCCATGCCCCTGACCATGGTGGAAGGACTGGAAAAGAAGAAATGAACATCCTGTTACTGATCGGCATTGCAATGGCGGCGGGCCTGCTGGTGAGCCGGGCGGCCCGTGCGGTCAAACTTCCCAACGTGACGGCTTTCCTGGTGGCCGGTCTCATCATCGGGCCCTGCGTGGCGGGCATCATTTCCAAGGAGCAGGCCGCTTCCATGGGCGTGATTTCCGAAGCAGCCCTGGGCTTCATCGCTTACGCCATCGGCGGCGAATTCAAGCTGAGCTATCTGAAAAAAATCGGCAAAGCGCCTTTGACCATCACCGTTTTCCAGGGCCTGTGCACCGCTTTCTGCGTGGACGTGGGACTGATCGCCTTTGGGGTGGACATTCCCCTGGCCCTCCTGCTGGGCGCTATCGCCCTGGCTACCGCCCCCGCCGCTACCTTGATGGTGGTGCGGCAGTATAAAGCGCATGGGCCTGTGACTCAGATGCTTTTGCCCGTGGTGGCCATGGACGACGCGCTGGGCCTGATGGTGTTCAGCATTTCCGCATCCGTTGCCCAGGCCATGCTGGGCGGGGCGATCACCGCGCAGAGTATGGTGCTGACCCCCATCATTGAAATCGTGGGCAGCCTGGTGCTGGGCGCGGCCCTTGGCTGGGTGCTGGCCTTCGGCGCCCGGTTCTTTGCCAGCCGGGGCAATAAGCTGGCCCTTTCCATTGCGCTGGTACTGGCCGGCGTAGGCCTGTGCGATATGCTGAACCTGTCTTCCCTGCTGGTGTGCATGATGATCGGCGCGGTGATGGTGAACATGAGCCAGCAGCATGAGGTGCTTATGGAGCAGTGCGACCGGTTCACCCCGCCCCTGTTCCTGCTGTTCTTCGTTTTGTCCGGCGCGGATCTGGATCTGAGCGTGCTGCCCAGCGTGGGCCTCATCGGCGTGGGCTATCTGCTGCTGCGCTCCATCGGCAAATGGGGCGGCACCATGCTGGGGGCCATCTGCGTGAAGGCGGATGACAACATCAAAAAGTATTTGGGCCTGACCCTGCTGCCTCAGGCCGGTGTGGCCATCGGTATGGCCAGCCTGGTATCCGCTCGCTTCCCCACGCTGGGGGCGCAGGTGAACACCATCGTATTGGCCGGCGTGCTGGTGTTTGAATTGGTGGGCCCCATCATTACCAAGCTGGCGCTGACCAAGGCAGGAGAAATCTCCGCCGCGAAATAATGCCAAGGTTATCAGAGAATCCGCTTTTGAAAATCAGAAGCGGGTTCTTTTTATTCTCCGGAGCTGCAAGCGAAAAAACAGGCTTCAATTTTGCGCGGGACTATGATAAAATAGGGAAAACGCTGCCGGAGGGGTACCCATGCATCGATTTTTTGCTGAAAGGCTGGATGAACGCAGCGCCGTGCTGCCGCCCGAGGAGGAGGCCCACGCCCTGCGGGTGCTGCGGCTGCAGCCGGGGGATGAATGCCAGGCGCTGCTGGAGGACAAATTGTTTGCCGCGGAAATTGCGGAAACAGCGCCCCGGGTGGTGCTGCGGCTGGGCGATGAGCTGCCCTCCACCGAAGCGTCGGTGCGCGTGACGCTGTATCAGGGCATTCCCAAGGGCGAGAAAATGGATTTCATCGCCCAGAAATGCACCGAAGCCGGGGTGGAACGCATCATTCCAGTAGCCTTCTCCCGGTGCGTTGCCAAATGGGACGGCAAGGACGCGGCGAAAAAGCAGGCCCGGTTCCAGCGCATCGCCGCGGAAGCGGCCAAGCAGTCCGGCCGGGCGGTCACGCCGGAAATTGGCCTGCCGGTTTCCGTAACGAAGCTTTGCCAGGAATTGCGCGATTATGATCTGGCCCTGATCCCCTGGGAGGAAGAAAGCGGCAACGGCATCCGGGCCAAGTGGCAGGGCCAGAAAAAGGTGGCTGTCGTGATCGGCCCCGAAGGGGGCATCAGCCCGCAGGAAGTGGAGCAGATGCGCACCGCCGGGGCAGTGCCCGTGACCCTGGGCCCCCGGATTTTCCGCACGGAAACTGCGGGATTGGCGGCGGTGATTTCCCTGCTTACGATTTCAGGAGATATGGAATGAAGCAAAAGAAATTATCAAGCAATGAAAATTTGTTTCGGCTGGATATCTGGATGGCGCTGCATCAGCGGCTTTGCTGGCTGATCCTGGCGGCGTGGAGCATCGGATTCGCGTTTCTATTTTGGAATGTGCTGCCGGAACCATACGGCGCTTACGCCCTGTTTGCCCTGTTGATGGGGCTTACCTTTATCTATCGCTGGGTGTCCGGCGCGCCGTACCGGTCCCTTCGCAAATGGGATGACCGGCTGGAGGGGGCAAACGGGGAAGCCTTTCAGGCGATGCTGGATTACGTTGTACAATTGGAACAAGCGCTGCCCGACGCGCAGCGAAGGCAATTGAGCGTGCAAACCACGGGCATCAAAGGCGCGCTGCTGGCTCGTCTGGGCCGAAAGGAAGAAGCGCTTTCGCTGCTGCGCGGCTTCAACCAGTTCTGGGATGAATCCCAGCGCAAGGGCTTCCAAAGCCTGATCAGCAAAATTTCCGGCGAAAGCGCCGATTCGGAACAAAAGGAGAAATAATCATGCGATCTGTGGCGTTTCATACGCTGGGCTGCAAGGTAAACCAGTACGATTCCCAGGCCATGCTGGAATTGTTTGAACAGGCGGGCTACCAGGTGCGGGATTTTTCCGAGCCCGCCGACGTGTATGTGGTGAACACCTGCACCGTCACCGGCACGGGCGATAAAAAAAGCCTGAACGCCGTGCGCCGGGCCCTGCGGCAAAACCCCGCCGCCGACGTGGTGATCGCAGGATGTCTGGCCCAGCGGGACGGGGAAAAGCTGCTTTCCACCGGGGCACGGCTGGTGATCGGCAACGCAAGGCGAGGCGAAGTGGTAAAGCTGCTGGAGGAAGCCATCGAAAAGGGGCAGCGGGTGGCGGCGGTGACGGATATTCTGCGCACGCCCTATGAACCGCTGTTCATTTCCCGCCATGAGGGCCACACCCGGGCCGTGCTGAAAATTCAGGAGGGGTGTGACCGGTACTGCACCTATTGCATCATTCCCTATGTGCGGGGCGGCATCCGGTCCCGGCGTCCGGAGGAAATACAGCAGGAGGCTTGCCGCTTGGCCCAAGCCGGGTTTACGGAATTGGTACTGACGGGTATCCATTTGACCAGCTATGGCCGGGATCTGGAAGGGCAGACCCTGCTGGACGCCGTGCGCGCCTGCGACGTGGCGGGGGTCTGCCGTATCAGGCTTGGGTCCCTGGAGCCGGTGATCGTAACGGAGGAATTCGCCCAAGAACTCAGCAAAATAGAAAAGGTGTGCCCCCAATTCCATTTGGCCCTGCAATCGGGCAGCGATACGGTACTCAAGCGCATGCGCCGCCGATATACAACCGATGAATTCCGCCGGGCCGCCGCGATTTTGCGCCAGGCTTTCCCGGGCTGCGCCATGACGACGGATGTGATCACCGGATTCCCGGGGGAAACGGAAGAGGAATTTGCCCAAACCATGGCCTTTTGCCGGGAAATCGGCTTTGCCCGGATGCACGTATTCCCCTATTCCGCCCGCCAGGGCACGCCCGCCGCGGCCATGCCGGGTCAGGTGCCCAAGGCCGTTCGGGAGGAGCGAGCCCGGCGGCTGATTGCCGTGGGCAATGAATTGGCCCGGGATTACCGGGCCGCCCAAGTGGGCCAGCGGATGGAAGTGCTCATTGAGGAAACGGATGAAAACGGCGCGGGCCGCGGCTATACCGCCCAATACATCGCCTGCGCCGTACCCGGGGGCCAGCCGGGACAAATCGTGCCGGTAACGATCACAGGACTTTTGGACGACGGCCTGACGGGGGAACTGATCAAGGAACCATGAGGCCGGAACCATCGCATAGGACAAACAGACAAAACACAAGCGCCGTGGGCTTTCACGGCGCTTGCGGTTTTTGGGGCTGTTCCATCAAGCATTATTCTGCAGCCTCTGCTTCGGGATATAGACCCTCCGGCAGGAAGGGGACGCAGATGAGGGAAACGGTTTCACCGTTGGCCGTCAGGGTAAGGCGAAGCAGGGAATCCTGCTGCATCTGCAGGGACAGGGAAAAGCCGTCGCCTTCTCCGGTGAGCGCGCCGTTTTCAAAAGCAAAGTCCACAATTTTTTCCCCGACGCGTTTTTCCACCAGGGCGGCGCGGGCTTGCTCCACATAGATGCGGGCATCCTCCTCCGCCAGATCTGCGGGGATCCAAGCGCCGCCGTTGCCCATCACGTAGACGCTGTGCCAGGCCCCGGCGAAGGCTTCCAGGGGCGCGGCGGGGTCAGGATCGGCGGGAGCGTAATATGCTGCCTGCTCCCGGGTAAAGTACAGGCCCAGGGAGCGGCGGGAAAGCCGGTCCCCATCCAGGGAGAGGGGGGCGCTGTCATCCCCGTCCAGGAAAACGAAGCCGTCCTCCAGCCGCCACACGCCCTCCTGGGCGGATTCGGGCAGGCCGGGGTAGGCCACGGCGTAGACGCCATCCTCCCGGAAAGTCAGCTGCACGGGCACGCCGTGGAACGTGCCGTACCAATCCCCCAGCAGGGCGGAGGCATCCTCCTGGAGAAGGATCGTTTCTTCGGCCTGGGCGGATACCAGGCACAGGGCCAGCGCGAGGATGAGAATGATTGTTTTCTTCATGGGTTTCTCCTCCTTGTAGGGTTCATGGAAGGGGACACGGAGGCCGGCAATACTTCTTTCCGTCTGGGGCCCGCTCTGCCCGCCTGTCCGGAAGGGACACACTTAGAGCGTTAGCATAGAATCATAAGCCCCTATTCGCCTTTCTCGGAAGGGGGTCTTGGGGGAAACCACTCTTTGGGCTCCAAAGAGCGGTTTTTCCCAGAAATGGCTACTTTTTATTGTATAGTTTGATCTGTTCTTAGAACAAATATCTTTTGTCCGGTTGCGTCCTCAACATATATTCTGAAGTAATCGACTATCGTCTTGGTTAATCTGTCATACATCGTTGTTGTATTATTAACAGTATAAAAAATGTTCAGTGAGTGCCGGTTTTCTTTGTCTTTGGCTGATGAGGGTATCTTTTCTTGGCTGGTAGAGTAATCATAATCAAAGCCATTTGCTATGCTGCATTGTTCACTCCAGATGGTATAAGGCGCTTTGCCGCCTCTGATTTCGGCTTTGAAGCCAACATTTCTAACCACTTCTTCATAATCGATGCTATCAGTTACATAATTGTATACTATGTTAGTATATGCTTTTTTAACAAAAACTTCCGTGTTATAAACAGTCATTTTTATCTGAACTGATACTTCTTTACTCTTCACATTCCTTTCTGTAGCAGTATCCCAAACGGTACAGTAGTAAGTGCCGCTGATTTGTTTGTCTTCAGGCGTGCTGGCATTTTCATAAAGATCAAGCACCTCTCCGTATCCGGCTACTTTTGATCCATTTTCATCTTTCCTTGACCATACATACAGAAGCGCATGATCGGGAGGCCCAAAAGCTTCGATGCTGAGTTTTGCTGAATAATTATTTTCTTCGTTGTAATCCAGCAATACGCTTTCAGGCTGATGGGTAATGAGAATTTCCTTCCCTGTATAGATCACTTCCATGCCGTCCACCGTCGCCGTTTCTCCGTTATCGTCCGTGACTGTACAGGCATAAACCGCGCCAATTTCGTTAGAATAGAAGTAGCTATTATAAGGGTTATAAGTAAGCCAGCGGTTTAATTCTTCATCCGACAGAAGAGCATAGCCGCTGCCCGCAGCGCTCTGCTTGGACCAGGAATAGGTGTATGGCTTTTTGCCGCCGCTTGCTGCTACTTCCAACCTCGCGATTCCGTTTCCTTTTGCGCTTGTTATTTCAGGATTCTGTGTATAGCTTTCAATGTGCAAATGATCGTATTCTTCCACAGTAACCAGTCTGGAGGTGGCGACCAGGCCTTTGCCGTCCGTAACGCGAATATAATACTGCCCGGGCTTGGATACGGTGAGCGCTGCGGCGCTGTCTGAGGTCAGCACGGTTCCGTTTGCCCAGGAAGGATTGTACTGCTTCACTTCGTATGTGAAGGGAAGGGTGCCTTCACCCATTTCAATTTGCAGCTGATACGACCCTCCATAGGACAGTTTGCCATCCTTGGGCTGGGTTTTGATTTTCAATTCCCGACGGAGAACCTGCGCGGGACCGGCGACCCCGAAATTCCCGTATGCGTCGGTTACGATAACGCTGTAGTTTCCCTCTTCCGCTGTCTGCAGGGTGGAGCCGGTGACGCCGGTCAGCTGCTTTCCGTTGCCAGACCACTCATAGGTATAGGGGCCCGTTCCCTTGGAGGCGACGGCGTTGAGCGCGGCGCTTTCGCCAGAGGATGAAAGGATGTATTCGCTGTTGAGGCCGGTCACGAGGATTTTGTTGGGCACTTCAACTGCGTTGGAATATACGGTTTCTGCAGGGTCGGAAATCTTGCAGTAATACTTGCCGGATTTCACAGCTTGGAATGTATGGCTGATCGGTTCGCCGGTGGAAATCACAGTCTCCGGTTCGCCCACCGGGATTCCAAACTGCATCCATTGGAAGGTGACGGGCATGTGGGTCCCTTTGGATTGATAGTTTTCCACTATTTCAACGGTCAATTGCGCGCCCGCGTATTCCGCTTTTTGCGGCTGATGCAAAATTTTCAAACTGCTATACGGATAAATGCGTACCGTATCGGAAGTGATCGAATCGCCGTCCGCATCGGTGATGATGCAGAAATAGGTAGCGTTCTCATCTGTTTTTATTTGGTCGGTCAAAGATTGATAGTATGCGGCTTCGGCGACATACAACTGATTTGAATGGGACAAAATGAGGTCCTCTGTTCCGGGATAAGCGTAATGCCATTCATAATGATACGGCTTTGTTCCGCCTGCTACAGTGACAACAAAGAAAGCAGAGTCCAAACCCTTTGATTTGCAATTTTGCGGCTGCTGGGTGATATACAGCTCGGTTTTCACCCGGGCCATATCGCTGGTGACGCTGTCGCCCGCATCGTCCGTGACCACGCAGTAGTAGGTGCCGGGGCCGGCATCGTAGAGGGTTTGGAGTGTGCCTACGGGTATATCATTCACATCGTCGCTGGTAATGCTTTCATTGGAGCCCAGCAGCCACAGCAGCAGGTTCACCAGGCCGGATAAAAGATCCTTTTCGGTCTGGTTGGGATGGAAGTACCATTGATAATGATACATGGGCACGTCGTAGAAGATGGAGAAGGGAACGCCGCCCGCCGCCGTCACCATCAGATTGGCCGTGCCGCCGGGGGGCACCTGGCAGCTTTCAGGCTGGGTGACAATGCGCAGGGGCGTGCCGTCCGGCTCGGGATCGGAAATGCTTACGTCCGGGGAGGTATAAATGAATGGAAGGTTAAAATCAACGTCGGAAATGGATTGAAATATGTCATTAAAGGTGCCTTCGATGGGGATTTCCTCTGTTTTTGTTTCTCCGCAGCGGAGGCAGGTAAAGGTTTTTTCGCCGGGATTCAGTTCGCCGGGCTCCTTGGTCACCTGGCCCTCGTCCCATTCATGGCCCAGGGGCGGCAGATAATCGGGGTTGGTGAGCTTCGCGCCGCAGATGGCGCACAGGTAAATGGACTGTCCCGGCTCGGTGCAGGTGGGCCAGGGGTCGGTCACCTTTTGGGATTGGTGATTGACGGTGGGAATGGGTTCCGTGCGGGTTTCGCCGCAGCAGGCGCAGGTGAAGGTGCGCACGCCCTCCTGGGAACAGGTGGGCTGAGCGGTCACTTCCCCGTCATTCCATTGGTGGCCCAGGGGCGGCAGATAATCGGGATTGGTAAGCTTTTCGCCGCAGATGGGGCACAGGTAAATGGATTGTCCCGGCTCGGTGCAGGTGGGCCAGGGATCGGTCACCTTTTGGGATTGGTGATTGATCGTGGGAATGGCTTCCGTGCTGGTTTCGCCGCAGCGGGTGCAGGTGAAGGTGCGCACACCCTCCTGGGTACAGGTGGGCTGGGCGGTTACCGTGCCGTTATCCCAGCTGTGGCCTCGCGGTTCTGTCTCCCGCGAGCGTTCTGTCTCGCCGCACACAGTACAGGTATGATAGGCATATCCGCCATCCGTGCATGTGGCGTCCACCGCGATCCAGGCTCCCCATGAATGGTCCGTGGTGGACAGAGGGGTATACTGGCCCTTTTCACCGCAGCGGGAGCAGTAGGAGGTGCGATAGCCCTCCGTGATGCATGTAGGCTCTACGCGTTCCTCTACCCACTCATGGCCCAGGGGAGGAATGTCCCGAGAGTAAGAGAGCACTTCGCCGCAGACTGAGCAGCGCGTGCTTTCGGTTCTCCCCGGCAGGGTGCAGGTGGCGGGCTCGCCGGGCACGGCTTCGGGGGTGTGGCCCGTGGCGAAGATTTCCTCCACATCGTATTCACCGCACCTTGAGCATACCCGCTGACGGGAGCCGTCCGTGGTGCAGGTGACGGTGTCTATCGTTTCCCAAGCCCCCCAATCGTGCCCCAGGGCGGGAACGAAGTCGCGGTTTTCCAGGACGCCGGGCATGAGGAAATTATCATACACGGTGTAGCCCTGCTCCGTACAGGTAGGCTCCACGGTGTACATGGGCGACCATGTTTCCGTTACCGAAGCATGGCCTGCCAGCGGCAGCAGCATCAGCAGCGCCGACAGCAGACACAGAAGCAAGCTTTTCTTCATGGATATTCCTCCTTTTTCATGAAATGGGCAGGTTGAAGCAGGAAATCGTATTCACCATGTTTTCCGGAATGTGGAAAAATACCCGCCTGCGCGTGAAAGCGTACAGGGAAAGAATAAAAGAGTATTGGGAGAAGCAGTAGGACGGTATTGGATGGAGAAAATAAAGAACGATGATCTAACTCATTTATATTATAACATATTTCGTATATTTTTTCTACCCAATCCATAAAAAATTCCGATAAAATGCAAAACGAAATGCAAAACGTCGGCATACGGCATAAAAGAAAGGCCGCCAAGGCATAACGCCCTGACGGCCGGATGGATTTTACCATATATTCAGCATGCAATGCAAGGCTTGCACACCGCTTTTAGGATTATTCGTTATCCGCTTTCACGGCCTCGGCTGCGGTGCGGCCGGACACGAAGATTTCCACGATGGCGTTGCCGCCCAGGCGGTTGCCGCCGTGGATACCGCCGGTGACTTCGCCGGCAGCGTACAGGCCGGGGATGATCTGGCCGTTGGTGTCGATCACGTGGCGCTGGGTGTCCACCAGCACGCCGCCCATGGTGTGGTGGGTGGAGGGAGCCATGAGACGCACGATCAGATCCGCGCCTTCCAGATCGTAAGTAGCGGCGTTGTAAGTGCCGTCTTCATTCTTTTCCACGTTGCCGATGCAGCGGGAAGCAATGGCCTTGCCCACATCAGGATATTCGCCCTGGCCCATGACAGCCTGATCATAAGCCTTCACGGTATCCAGCACCTGCGCGGGATCGGCGGTGACGCCTTCCAGCTTGGCGAACAGGGCGGTGAAATCTTCCACGGTGCCCTTCACATGGTAGTAGCGGCCTTCATAGTCTTCCGCCTTCAGCTGCGCGGAGGGCGGGCCGGGGATGCGTTCGGTGGCGTTATAGATTTCCAGGAACACGCCGGGAGTGCCGTTGATGGTGATGCCGTTGCGGAATTCGGCCAGAGACAGCACGTCGCGTTCGCTGCCTTCATCCACGAAGCGGTGGCCGGTGGTGGGGTTGATCCAGCAGGCGTAGTTGCCGCCGCCAAAAGCCAGATTGCCGTTATCCACCCAGGAAATGGGCATCATCTGCGTGAAGCCCAGGCCGGTCACGTCGGCCCCCACGGCCTGCGCCATGGCGATGCCGTCGCCCTGCAGGGAGGAGCGGTTGGTGGTCTTGGTAGCGTTGGTTACGTATTCCTCGGACCAATACACGTTGTTTTCCAGCACCATGGGGATATTGGCGGCATAACCGCCGGTGGCCAGAATGACGCCCTTCTTCGCTTTGGCGATCACTTCGGTGCCGTCATACTGCTGGGCCTTCACGCCGACTACCCGGCCGTCTTCCACGATCAGTTCCTTGGCGGTGGTGCGGAGCATGATCTGGTTCTTCTCATCGGCCTTGAGCACGGTATTCATGGGGGCCATGAAGTAGCTGCCCCAACGGTCGGCGTAGAATTCGGTCTGTCCGTCGCCGTCAAAGTCCACGTTGGCGCCGGCATATTCATTTTCACGATACCACAGCGCGCCGATCAGGGTGGGCTGGGTGTTTTCCACGAAAGCGGAGCCCTGGGATTCCAGCCATTCCTTCAGGCCCTGGCCGCCCTCGATGAACTGCTTGACCAGGTCCACGTTGCCGTACATCCATTCGCTGCCGTCGGCAGAGGGACGCAGGCCGCCGTAGTAGGTCTGGAAGATATGCAGGTTCAGGGTGGAGAACAGGGGCAGCTGGCTTTCACTCTTACCGCTGGCCAGGATGGGAGCGGCCCAGGCGAAGTATTCGCGGATCTCGGCCTTCAGGGCCTGCAGGGTGGGCAGATATTCGGCGTGCACGCCGTGCTTGCTCAGCTCCTGCGCGTCGCCCGCCACGAATTCATGATCCTTGTAGTAATCGGCGTCGAAGGGTTCCTCGCTCCAGTTCAGGATCATTTTCAGCTCGTTGATGCAGCCGGGAACGGAATGAACCTTATCATAGGTTTCGCCGTTGAAGGCATACACGCCGGTGGTGGCGTCGGGATCAGCGGGATCCCATACCAGGTAAGGCATCACGCTCTGGTACTGGCCGCCGGATACCAGGGTGTTGCCGCCCACTTCGGCGTTCTTTTCGATCACCAGCACAGTGCTGCCGTCCTGGGCAGCCTGGGCAGCCGCGGCAATGCCCGCGCCGCCGGCGCCGACGATGACCACGTCGTAATCCAGATTCATGGTTTCCTGAGCCTTATGCTCCACCTTGGCAGCCTTGAAGGCGTCCAGGTTGGTGCAATTCGCCTGCTCCGCGGCATCGTTCACGGCGCTGCGCAGGGCGCGGGTGGAGAAGGTGGCGCCGGACACGCCGTCCACGCCGGAGCCGTTGGCTTCGATCATTTCGGGGATCATGATCCCGAAAGCGATATCGCCCACATGAGCGGTTTCCGCGGTGGACACGATTTCGATGCTTTCGATCTTGTCCGCGCCGAAGACCACCTTCACGGTGGTGGGGCCGTTGTAGCCCTCCGCGGTGGCGGTGTATTCACCGGCGGTGAAGGCCACGGGTTCTGCGGAAACAGCAGCCGCTTCCCCGCCGCCCGCCGCCTGGGCCAGGGCCTTGCCCACGGCGTCCATCACGGCTTTGGAGGTAATGGTAGCGCCGGTATAGGTGTCCACCGCGTCAGCGGCGGCTTTGCCAATGTACGCTTCCTGCATCACGGGCATGGCAGCGCCGCCCAGACCGGGGGTTTCGCTGTCGCCGGTGATTTCGATGGCGGTGATGGCGGATTCATCCACTGTCACCTTCACCTTCACATCGCCGCCGAAGCCCTGAGAAGCGGCTTCGTAGGTGCCGGGCACAAACTGCGCGCCTTCCACAGCGGGGGCCGCTTCTTCGGCCACGGGCGCTTCTTCCGGAACCGCTTCGCCGCGGGCAATTGCCAGGGCTTTTTCCACAGCTTCGGCAATGCCGTTGCGGGTCAGGGTGGCGTTGGTCATAGCGTCGATTTCGCCGTCGGTGCGGCCGATCAGCGCTTCTTCATACAGATCAAAGTAGGCGATGCCGAAGGGTTCTTCGCCGCTTCCTTCGATTTCAGCCGCGGTGATCGCGTTTTCATCCACGGTGATCTTCACAGCGACGGGTACCTTGTCGCTATAGCCCTTTCCGGTGGCTTCATACGTGCCGGGCGTGTAGGTTCCTTCCGCGAACGCGAAGGAAACGCAGCTCAGCACCATGGCCAGCGCCAGAAGCAGAGACAGGCTTTTTTTCATGAGGGTCCCTCCTTATTGAATATAGAAATCTTTAACCAAAACAATTATAGCATATTGTGAATAAAATGTAAACACGGCAGCCCATCTTTTGCAGGATTGCTTCCATCCGTGACGGAACGGCTCAGGGCGTACATATTTTCATATTTTTCGGAATAAGCATGGACAGGAGCGATAGGAGGGATCAAAAATGGAACTGAAATGGATTCGTGAAAATATGGAAACGGAGCAGATCATTGCCGCCAAGCCCACACAGGCGACCGTGGAAACGGAGGTGGCGCTGCCGGGCGGATTGCGGGAGGAGGCCCGGGTGTTTTATGCTGACGCTTCGGCGGCGGTGAACGGCGGCGAATTGGCGGGCAGCCGGGTGACGGCGGACGGCAGGGTGACTTTCCATGTGCTGTACGCTCAGGGGGATCTGTCCCGGGTGAACGCGCTGGAAGCGGCGGCGGATTTTTCTCAGGCGCTGCCCTTAAAAGAGGATTACGGCCAGAGCGCCGCCGTGCGGCTGCAGCCTCGGGTCCAGGTGCAGCACGTGAGCGCCAAGGCCTTTAACGGCAGACTTTTGCTCCAGGCCATTCTCAATTTGACAGCGGAAGCCGCCTTGCCCCGTACCATTTCTTTTATCCGGGACGTGGAGCCGGACCCTTCCGTTCAGCGCGCATCCCAAACCATTGCCATGGAGCATACGGTAGGGGAGGGCGAAAGCTCGACGCTGCTTCGGGAGGAATTTGAATTGTCAGAGGTGCTGCGCATCAAGGAGACGTTATTTGCCACGGCCCAGGCGCAGGTGGAGGATATTTTGGGCGGCGCGGACGGAAAGGCCGCCGTGACCGGTACGATCACCATCGACGCTTTTCACGCCGCCGATTTGCCGGGCAGACCCCTGGTATACACCCGGCACACCATGCCCTTTGAGCAGCAGGTGGCCCTGTCCGGCGCGCTGGGCACCGCGCTGTCCGCCCGCAGCCAGGTGAAGGACGTGGCCGTGCTGAGCCAGGAAACGGAAAACGGCCGCGTCATGCGGGCGGAAATTCAGCTGGCAACGGAAATCACCGCCGTGGAGGACACGGAAATGACGGTGCTGAAGGATGTGTTCACCACGGAAGGTGACGCAGTGGAAACCCATTTCCAGCAGGTGGCCTTCCGATGCGGCACCGTGAACGAAACCGCGGCGGAAAGTATGCGCACTCCGCTGACCCTGCCGGAGGGCAGCCCCCGGATGAAAACGGCGCTGCTGGGTTTTGTGCGCCCGATCCCCGTGCAGTTTCAGCGGCAGAAGGATAAGCTGGCGGTGGATGGGGTGCTGGATATGACCGTGATCTATCAGGCTGATGACAGCGACGCGCCCGTGGCTGTGCGTCAGGAGGAGGCGTTTCATACCGTGTTTTCCACGCAGGCGCTGCCGGAGGATGATTTGACCCTTACCGCGGAACAGGTGGAGCCCGCCGCCGTAACCGGGGATCGGGCGGAGCTGAAATATATCCTGCGGCTGAACGCGGAGGGCGTGCGCAAAAATGAGGCGCAAATCCTGGTGGACGCAGCATCGCTGCCCGCGGAGGAAATGGAAAAGGGCGTCATCCTTTATTTTCTCCAGCCCGGGGAAACCCTGTGGGATATGGCCAAGCGGTATCGGGTGTCTTTGGACGCTGTGCGTCGCCTGAATCCCGGCCTTACCGCCGATCCCGCTCCCGGAACGCCCGTGATGGCATACAAAAAATGAAAATGTAAAAAAGCCCGGAGCGCAGCGTGCGAAACCCAAACGCTGCGCTCCTTTTTGTCCGCGATCCTATTTCTTCTTTTTCTGCGTTTACGGGAAGGAAATAGATCAAAGCGCGTCGAAAAACACGAATGCAGAAGAAAAACAGGAGGGCAAAAAAATGGCGCTGCACGTTATGGAGGAAGCCAACCGCTGCTTGGGCTGCAAAAAGCCCCGGTGCCAGGAGGGCTGTCCCATTCATACCAATATTCCCGAGGTGATCCGGCTTTTGAAAGCCGGAAAACTGAACGACGCCGGCTGGATGCTGTTTGAAAACAATCCGCTCACCACCGTTTGCGCCCTGGTATGCAACCATGAAAAGCAATGCGAGGGTCACTGTGTGCGGGGCATCAAGGATACGCCGGTGCATTTTTCCGTGATCGAAAGCTATATTTCTTCCACTTACGCCAATCAGATGGTGAAGGGCCCCGCTCCTTCCAACGGGCGCAAGGCCGCCGTCATCGGCGCGGGTCCCGCGGGCATCACCATTGCCATCATCCTGGCCCGATACGGTTATAAGGTTACGATCTTTGACAGCCGGGATAAGGTGGGCGGCGTGCTGCGCTACGGCATTCCGGAATTCCGTTTGCCCGATTCGGTGCTGGACGATCTGGCCTACCGCCATCTGGAATTGAAGGGGATCCAGTTCCGCCCCAACACCTACATCGGCAGCGCCATCACCATTGACGATCTGTTCCGGGACGGATATCAGAGCGTGTTCGTGGGCGCAGGCCTGTGGAAGCCCAGAAAGCTGAACATCCGCGGGGAAAGCCTGGGCCATGTGACCTATGCCATCAATTATCTGGCCAGCCCCGAAGCCTTCCGGCTGGGGGAAAGGATCATGGTGATCGGCACCGGCAACAGCGCCATGGACTGCGCCCGCACCGCTATCCGGCACGGGGCCCGGTTCGTTTCCTGCGTGAACCTGACCGATACCTTAACCGCCAGCCAGTACGAAAGCAGCTATGCCAAGCTGGAGGGCGTGGACTTTATCTACAATAAATGCACCATGGAAATCCGGGAGGACGGCGTGATCCTGGCTGACAGCCAGGTGAGCGAGGACGGCAGGATTGCGCCCATCCCCGGCACGGAAAAGCTGTATCCCTGTACCGGCGTCATCATCGCCGTCAGCCAGGGGGCCGAAAGCAATCTGGTCACCACCACCAAGGGCATCGATACCAGCAAAACCGGCCTGCTCACCGTGGATGAGGACGGCCACACCAGCCGCCCCGGCGTGTTTGCCGCGGGGGACGCCGCCAGCGGCGCCCGCACCGTGGTGGAAGCCGTTGCCAACGGCAAGCGCGTGGCGGAGGCCATGCATGAATATATGCAGTCTCTGCCCATGCCTGTCACCACGGATTATCCCGATGCCCCCGTGGTGGAAGCCATCGACGCCGCTGCTCAGGCGGAACAGGCGCTTTGACGGAAAGAAAAAGAAAGCACAGAATACAAAGCTTAGAGTACAGAGTTCAGAGCGCAGAGTACAGATTAGATAGTCTTTGATTGATCGTCATATCAGCTTAGCAGCTTGATAGAAGACTATATAAATCTGTACTCTGCGCTCTGAACTCTGTACTCGTATTTATTTTGCTCAGACTCAGGGCTGGCTCTGCACCTGGTCCCCCTGCGCGGAAAGAGAGGTTTGGGGCGTGACGGTGGCACAGAAGGAGGCCCAATTCATGGACGCGGGATCGGGCAGCAGGGCAAGATCGCTGATGCGGTACTCCAGAATATCCAGCCCGTCGGGGCGCAGCACGCCCACAGCGGCCAAATAGCCCTCCTGCATTTGCAGCCCGTCCAGATCAGCCACCTGATCCAGGGTGGCGTCGGTAAAAAACAGTTCCTGTCCGCGCAGGGCGAAAGCAAAGCGCTCGCTGCCGGTTACAGTTCCGTTCAGGGAATCGTTGATTTCTATGACGCCGGAAGAAAGGTCCTCCATCACATTGTAGGCCCGGACCCGGTCAAACAGCCCGCCGCCGGATACGGCATAATCGCCGTTCAGCTGGCTGTCCATGGGCGCTTCTTCGGCAGGGTCCGGGGTGGCGGCTTCGTCACCGGTCCATTCATTCAGCGCTTCTTCCGAAGTGGATTCATAGGTGAAGCGGCCGGATTCACGGCGGGTGAACAGGTAACGCCCGTCCACGGGAACAGCGCCGGTTTCTTGGGCGTCCAGCGCCATTTGGCGAAGGTTGTCGCCGGGAATGGTATAGGTTAAATGATAGGGGGCCTGGGGCGCGACGCGGCTCAGTTCCTCATCATATACGGAAAGCATCGCTCTCACGGCTTCCGCCAATTTTCCCTGAGCTTCGGCTTGGGCCGGGGTTTCAACGGCGGGCGTGGGGGAGGGCGCGCTTTCCGTTTCTTTTTTGACTGCGCAGCCGGACAGCAGCAGGGAGCCCAATAAAAGACCCGTAAACAACAAATACAATCGCTTCCGCATAACGTAAACCTCCGAAAAATGTGCCTTTATTATACTATATTTTTGGATCATGCACAAGCGCGACCCATCGACAGGTTTCGCGGGCGGATTCTGTCCCACAAGTTGTTACAATTCGCCCCCTTGACAATGAAGGTAGACATGTGTATACTTTTTACTGTAGACAATTGTCAACGCACTTTTTGAAGGAGGGCCTTTCTGATGCCTGATCAATGCACTGAAGCCGAATGGAAGATCATGGAGGTTTTGTGGGATCATGCTCCCCGTACCATGAGTGAAATTACCAAAACCCTGGAGCCCACCACCGGCTGGACCCGCCACACGGTGATCACGCTGCTCAAGCGCATGCAGGAAAAAGGCACCGTGGCGGTGGATGACAGCGGCGACGTGAAGCGCTACACGCCGCTGCTTTCCCAGGAGGAAGCCAGCACCCAGCAGACCCAGAAATTCCTGAACCGGGTGTTTTCCGGCCGGGCGTCCCTGCTCATCAACCATCTGGTGGATTCCGGGGAAATCACACTCAAGGAAATGGACGAGCTGATGGACATGATGCGGAAGAACGGGAAAAAATGAGAGGAGAAAACAGAGTGCAGAGTACAGAGCACAGATTAGATAGTCTATGATTGAAGGGACGGCAAACCAGCATACGACTATATA
>JAUNMW010000313.1 GCA_030537395.1 Clostridia bacterium
AGCTAATGCGGCCTATGATGGACTGCGGGCGGTAGCACGGTGTTAGGGACTTGCTGACTTGGCAGTCCACTGACGCCGCGTAATGTCAGTCGGTTGACGGTAATCCTGTCATTGGGGAGAAGCAGCAAGCGCCGGGAATCAACTCCGGCGCCTGTCGCGATAAAGGTCAGAAATCGTCCGGAGGAGGCGTATAACCTGCGGCAACTTCCCAAGGATTGATTCCCAACATCTCCTCAAAGGGAGAGGGTTCCCGTTGCATTGTACGCACAAATTCCATGGCATCTTCGAATTCACCTTCCTGTGCAACATACATCCACAGGTAGAAATTCATACGGGAAACCGCCTGAATTGTACCTTGGAGCTTGACCACGGCGGCCGGTGTAGATTCTCTGTTCATAATCATTTTCTTTTCCTCCATCAAGTCGTACCTTCCAGCATCTCGTGTTCGACAACATAGTAGACTATGTGCTCATCAATCAGCCGTTTTCCCTGCTGAAAAGCGTACATCAGGCTCTTCTCGCAGACCCGGTTAATCATCCGCGGGATCCCGGAGGAACTCTCGTGAACCGCATCCAAGGCCCGATCTGTAAAGATCTCCGTCTTTCCACCGGCATATTCCAGATGGGACTGGATGTACCGGCCAGTCTCTGCGCGGTCCAAAGGGTTGAGGGTGCAAACCAGATCGATCCGCTGTTTTACAGCCGCGTAACGCTGCTGTCGAAGCTTGTCCCACAGTTCCGCCTGCCCAACCAGAACAAGCGCCATTGGACTCTCCGAGTCAAAGCGGTAGTTGAGCATGAAACGGAATTCTTCAATGGTTTCCCGTTCCAGAAGGTGTGCTTCGTCCAGGATACAGACAGCCTTCTGTTTCCGGACTCCGCGGATAATTTCAATCTCCTTCTGCAACTGGCGCTTTGCATCTCCGCGGTAAAACTTCGCATCGATTCCCAGCTGGTCCAGGAGGCCTTTGTAGAACCAGCGCGGCGTCAGTTTGGAGTCGGAAAGATACAGAACCAGGTATTTCTGCGGCGGCAACATGGAAGCGAACTTTCGGATCAGAGTCGACTTTCCGCATCCCGGTTGACTGGTGACCACAGCAAACTGCTGGTGATCCGCCACGTGTTCAAGCCTCGCCAGCGCTTCTGAGATGGAAGCGGATTCATAGAGATATTCCGGAGGAACATTCCTGACAAAAGGAGTGTTATGCATTTCAAAGTGGGCCTTATACATTGTCCGTTGCCTCCTTCCGCAGGCTGGCAAAAGAGATGGCATCGGCATTCTGCTTCATCCGTTCCTTGTGTTTCTTCTCCAGAACATCCAGAAAGCGCGAGGTTTCAGGCTCCACCGGCAGCATAGTGTCGGGCAGCTTCGGCTTGGGCTTGCAGTATTCGCTCATCTGAAGCGGCCGAACTTCGAAGGGCTCCATGCCCTGGTACTGAATCGTAATGTTTTCAACGGCCATGGGATCGAAGATGATTTCAACCTTCTTGCCGATCAGGGCGACACCTACATCGTACTTTTTCCCGCCAAAGTTGACACAGGCTCCCTTATCAACCGTACGCACTTCGTGGTGCAGGAAGGCGTTAGCAACCACACCGGCATCTGCAAAACGAAGCCTGACGGAATCCCGTGTAAATTCCTGCTGGGGCGTAATACCGCCTTCAGGAACCTCCTGTTCCATACTGACGTAATACTCTGCAATACCATCATGAGGCTTCTGGTGGTAATATTCCTCCACAAAATACTGCCAGTATCGATTGGCTTCCTCCAGGGTCATCTTACCCTTCGCCTTGCATTCCTTCTCATAGGAATTAATCAGGCGGTTATAGACCTCGATTTTCCCCTTGGACTGGCAAGCATATGGTTTCGCCCGCAAGTGCCGAATTCCCAGCTGTGCCAGAGCCCGGATCAACTGCTTGCTGACGAACTGAGATCCATTGTCAACGTACGTGGTGGAAAAAATGCCGAAGCTGAGAATCGCTTTTTTGTAAACATCTTCCACAATGTCTGCGGTCTGTCTGTCATATACTCCGGATCCCAGAATGTAGCGGGAATGGTCATCAATCAGGGCGCAAATGTAGCACTGAACCATGTGACCATTCTTCCCAATGGGCAGCTTTACGAACTTAATGTCCGACTGAGCCAGCATCATCCTGTGCGGGCGGCAGAAGCGCCGGCTGGAACCTTTCCTGGCTTCTGCAACTTTCTTCATGTGGGCCCGCCCGAACCCCGCTTTGTGGAGATGCTCCTGCAGCGTGGAACGCTTCAGCAATCCTGTCTGTACCTTTCCTTCGCCCTCCAGGATCAGAATGATCTGGTTGACAGAGCGAGTAGGTACCTCCCGCTTCAGCAGGATTGCCTCATCCAGCACATTCCTGAATCCAGGAAAAGGACCTTCTCCAGGCTCTGCTGTCCGGCTGACAGGCTTCAGTCCGGTGAAACTGCCTTCTCGATATGCCTTCTCATACCGAAACAGACTTCGCTCGGAAATGGCGTTATTATCCGCGATTTCCTGACGAAGCCGGGCACGTTTGGCCGGATCAAGACCCGGATCAATGAGTGGAGAGATGAGTTTAAACCGCTCCAGAGCTCTTTCATCCTGCCATTTTGTGATCTCTTTGGCTTCCATTTCTCGGAACGCCTCCTTTCGGAGACCATCCTATTACAAAATGCCAGTGACAGACAGACAAAGTCGGTGGCTCCGGGGGTACCCCCGGTTACCCGGATGGATCCCGGTAGGGTTCCAGTGAACCACCAGTATTGTAAACAGCGCGGATAATAGTTCTCAACCAGTCAAGGGGCTCCCGTTGCTTCAGTTCATCTACAAGGTTTGCAAGTGAGTATGCCAGTGCTATTCCCATCGCAAAAAGGCGAATCCCTACAGACTTCAAATACGCATTGATGTAAATGAGATTCAATGCAACCCATGCTTTCCATCGGTCCATGGTCTTCTCGCAGGGGTAATCCTCATACATCTTCTTCTCGGGACTTACCGCTCCATCCAGTACTCCAGTGATGATGTCAGCATCGTAATGTTTATAGGGAAAAAAGAAATCTGCAAGAACCCGAATGAGCCCGCACCCTGCTGGACAGCTGCGCCGTTCAATCAGGAACCACTCTTTGATTCCTCCCTCGATTTTCCGATGTCGTGGAACATGATCCTCAAATTCCAGCGTTGCACCGCAGTAAGGGCAGCACGGCTTTTCCAGCAGGGTCATATGAAAGGGTTCGCGAAAGTTCCGTCTCCGCTCTTGTCATCCACCTCGTAAACTGCTACAATGGGCATGTCTTTTGACAGGGCCCTGGAGAGCAACTGTGAGAGGGGATGCTCCGGGGCCCATTTCCTTTCGTATGCTGAATGACAGTATACACAGCAATGGGCTGACAAGCAACTCCGTCAGTTTGCAGTCAATTCGGTTTGGTCAAAACATCCTGATTTAGCAACTACATATTTATATAGTGCAAATAAAATCATAACGGCATAT
>JAUNMW010000314.1 GCA_030537395.1 Clostridia bacterium
GCGGATGATGCTTGGTAGGACGAGAAAGCGTTGTTCCCACTGTTGCTTGCAAGAGCTTGACACCAAACGAGCATACACTTCTGTCGCTTTCGGGCACGGCGGGGCCGTATCCCGCCTCCGCCAGTGGCGGAAATTTCATCGGTGGTGAGATCAGCCGAAACAAGCAATGTCCGCATCAAGCGGACTTGCGCCGATTGAGGCTGCGGACAACAGGTTCTGGCGCAGAGTTTGAGGCTGCGCAGGCCTCAACGTTCACCCTTGCTGGATTATAGCTTGATTTTTGTCCTTGATAAAGTAACTGCTAACAGTATCAAACAACGCGTGATGACACGTTTTTGCGGAAACTGGTTTTCCTTGCTTCGGCAGAAGTCAAATCTGATCATCGGATAGCAGAATTGTATGATAATGGAATGATAAGGAAATAGAGCGCAAAGGGTGGTTGACTTTTGACGAAAAAGTTGTTATACTATACCTGCAAATGAGAACAAATGTTCTTAAACTTATCATTTAGAATGGAGGAACGAAAAATGCGCGGAGAATGTGTGTATCTGCAGGTGATGGTTCAAATGTATCTGAGGGGCTGGGACAGTAAGGAACTGGCGGAAAAAGCGGGGCTGACGTATACCTCGATCCGGCGCAAGCTGCGCGGCACATCGCCCCTGCATCTGGAGGAGGCACGACGCATCCAGGAAGCGCTGGACTGCGGATTGTCCCTGGACGCGCTGTTTGCCCGCCGGAAGGACGCGGCATAAGAACGGAGTTCAGAGCCCAGAGTTCAGGGTACAGATTATATAGTCCATAAACCGGGAGTGAAGCGGTAAGCTGTATTTTCCTATGCGGTTGATGTGGGGGAAGGTATCATCAAAAGAGTACGGAAATAAGAGAACAGAGTTCAAAGTGCAGAGTACAGATTGTTTAGTCCATAAACCGGGAATGGAGCGGTAAGCCGCACTTCCCATGCGCTTTATGTGGACTATCTAATCTGTACGCTGCACTCTGAACTCTGTACTCTATGATTGTCTTCCCTCATTCCGCCCGGTAAATGGCGATGGTCAGGGCCCCATCCTGGGAATAAGCGTCGATATGGATGGGGAAGGGGTAATCATTGCGGAAGCGGAAATTCAGACTGGAATTTCCCACAGCCGCGTCCACACCGATAGGAAGATAGCTGGCCCCATTGTTGCCGTGGGCCCGGCGCTGAAGCACGGTCAGGCCCGGCAATTGCAGTACCACGTTGTATAGGGTGGAGGACACTTGGCAGGTGCCGCCGCCGTATCCCTGCTGAAGGTTGCCGTCCACCAGCACGCCGGCGGGCATATAGCCGCTGCTTGCTTTGTAAGGGCCCATATCGCGGTTGAAATCCAGATTGGCGGAGGCAGGAAAATAGAAATCCCGCAGTTTCCCGCAGGCCACGGCAATATTGGTCATACGGTTCAGGTTGGATTCGTCGGTGGTGATTTTATAAAAGGAAGTGTAGGATGCGATAGGGGCGTCGGTGCCCGCCGTTTCGGCAGCGTCGTACACCATGGTGATTTCGCCCAGCAGCCGGGAATCGATGTAACCGTATTCCCGGTGATAGATCAGTTTGCCGTAGCCATTTTCAAATCCAATAAAGGACACCCGGGCCCCTTTATGCAGGGTGATCAGGGTGTCGCCGCTGCCGGGATACGTGGTCACGTCCGCGTCATCGGCGGCAATGGCGGCGATAAAATGGTTGAAATCCACGCCGTAGGGCGGAGTGGTGTAGGAATCCACGATGCGGGTATCTTCCAGGCACACCCGGCGCACATAGCCCGCCATGTTGCCCGGTTCGTAGGAAATGTAAGCGAAGGTGGGGTTCAGGGCATGCACCTTCACCCGCACGCGGGCGGGCACGGTGTCCGTTTGGTTGAAGCCCTCAGTGCCTTCCCAGTCGGCATACAGCCGGCCCGCCACCCGGGTGCGGGCGGTATACAGCCACACGGAAGTATCAATTTCCTCCGCATAGCAAAAAGCCCCAGAAAGGGGCAGGAGCGTTACCAGCAAAAAAATCGCCAGCAAACGTTTCATGAAAGATTACATCTCCTCTTTGTAGATGGCCACGAACAGCGCCAGGTCATGGGTGGAGGCGTCGATACGGATGGGGAAATCATAATCATTGCGGAAAATAAAGTTCTGGGTATCGGTGCCGGAAGCGGCGTCCATGCCATGGGGCAGATAGGAGGCCGCGTTGTCCCCGTGAGGATTGCGGCGCAGCACGGTGATACCGGGAAGCTGCATCAAAGTGTCCCACAAGGTGCTGGATACCTGGCAGCTGCCGCCGCCATAGCCCATTTTGGTTTCGCCGTCCACCAGCACGGGGGCCAGGCGGTAGCCGTTAGCTGCGTTGAAGGGACTGACCATGTTGTTAAAGTTCATGGTTTCGCCGGGCTGCAGCACGATGCTGATGTATTTGCAGCACACGCCCAAGTTCACGATGCGGTCCGGATTATTATTATAGAAGGAATTGAAAACGGAAATGGGGGTTTTGTTGTCTGCCGCTTCCACGTTGGAAGCCACAGGCAGAAGCTCGGCCAGATCGTTGGTGTTGATATAGCCGTACACGCGCTTGTGGATCACCACGGCCCAGCCATCCTCCATGCCCACGATAGCCACCTTGGCTCCGTCTGTGAGCAGGGACAGGGTTTCCGCGTCGGCGCTCTTATCGGCCTTCACTTCCACGTCCCGGTCGATCACGGCGTAGTAGGGCACCGGCACGATGGGATAATTGGGGGTATGAACGGGATCGGGGTTTTCCGTTACGTCAATGCGGTGGCGCAGTACGTAGCCCACGGACTTGCCGCCCAGCTTGATTTCCGCCCAGCCGGGATAAACGGCCG
The DNA here is from genome assembly GCA_030537395.1 of Clostridia bacterium. Lineage (GTDB taxonomy): Bacteria > Bacillota > Clostridia > Christensenellales > Aristaeellaceae > RUG563. The sequence goes on from JAUNMW010000314.1 coordinate 2,859, forward strand.
TGATCTGGATCTTGTTGCCGGCGCTCATGGTCTTTACCACTTTGCCGCTGGGCTTGCCTTCCTCGTCAAAATCCATGGAATCGTATATGTTGGTGTAGCTGTTGGGATAGCGCCGGGTGATGATGCCGCTGTACAGCACGTCATTGCCCGCCGCCATGGCCACAGAAGTAAACAAAATGCAAATGATCAGCGCCAGGGGCAGAAGCAGCCGAATTTTCACCTGAGAACCCTCCAAATTTTGTCCGTCGTGTTTGGATCCCCGCCCGCCATGGGCGAAAATCTTTCTTATTATATCACAGTTTTTCCGTTTGGCAAATCCTTGAAGGGAAAATTTACAATCCATTCATGGATTGTAATTTCGGAGAACAATCACTTAAAGCGCCCTTTAAGTTACGCAGTTAGCCCCAACTAAGGGATACGCTGGGGTTTCACCCCAGACCCCACCAGGGTACTGAGTACCCTGGACCCGCAATAGCGGATGCTGCTTGGTAGGACGAGAAAGCGTTGTTCCCACTGTTGCTTGCAAGAGATTGAAACCAAACGAACGTACACTTCTGTTGCTTTCGGGCACGGCGGCTGAAAGCCGCCATTCCGGATGCTTTGCATC
>JAUNMW010000315.1 GCA_030537395.1 Clostridia bacterium
GCCGACGTGGTCACCACCACCACCCACAAGACCCTCCGGGGCCCCCGGGGCGGATTGATCCTGTGCAAAGAGCAGTACGCCAAAGCCATCGACAAGGCCATTTTCCCCGGTATCCAGGGCGGCCCCTTGGAGCACATCATTGCCGCCAAGGCCGTATGCTTCGGTGAAGCCCTGAAGCCTGAATTCAAGGAATATCAGCAGCAGATCGTGAAGAACGCCAAGGCCCTGGAAAACGCGCTGCGGGAAAAGGGCGTGCGCATGGTGTCCGACGGCACGGACAATCACCTGCTTTTGCTGGATCTGTGCGATACCCCCGTCACCGGCAGGGAGCTGGAAACCTGGCTGGGCATGGCCAACATCACCGTCAACAAAAATATGGTTCCCCGGGATCAGCGCAAGCCCGCCGAAACCAGCGGCGTGCGCATCGGCACCCCCGCCGTGACCACCCGGGGCTTCAAGGAGCCTGAAATGCTCCAGATCGCCGATTGGATCGCCCGCATCCTGAAAGGCGGCGAAGCCGCCGTACCCGCCGTCAAGGAAGAAGTGGCCAAGCTGACGGCAAAATATCCGCTTTATTGATACGATAAGTATTTGCTGAGTGAAACCGCTCTTTGGAGCCCAAAGAGCAGTTTCCCCCAGCCCCCCTTTCCGAGAAAAGCGAATCTGGAAAATGATGCAAGTTCTACGGTCTATCCGAAATGCTTGCTTTCAATGGGTTAGCTGTATGGTGACTCAACATTTTTTTCGGAGCAGATTTCTTCTGCTCCGGTTTTTTGTATGCAAAAAACGTGCACGCAAAGACGGAAAGGCTTTTCGTGCACGTTTTTCATTTTTTGAACATGGACCTTGCTCAGCCCTGGAGCCCCCGGGCCTGGCGGTCCATATCCTCCACCACGATATCGTGGATTTCGCCCAGGGTGGCGCAGTATTTCAGCACGTTCCAGGGCTCGTTGGAATGGAAATGGATTTTGATCAGTTCATCGTCGCCCACCACCAGCAGGCAGTCGCCGGGCAGGTTTTCCAGGAAGTAATCCCGGATCTCGTCTTCGTCCAAATCGTGGCCTTCGATCAGCAGCTGGGTATCATATCGAGGATCAATCATCGTTATTCTCTCCTTTTCTTTGGTTCGGCCCTTTTGGGGGGCTTCCGTATCATTCAATAGCAATCCGGGTCCGCCGAACTTCCCCGGAAAGTATTTTCGCAATGGGGTATCGGGCATGGGCAATCAGCACCTCCACGCCGGTAACGGCGCAGCGCAGGGCGTATTCCAGCTTGGCCCCGGCCCCGTTGGCCCCGGCCCGGGAAGCGCCCACGCAGTGGGTTTGCCATTCTCGCACCTTTTCCTTCAGCTCCTGCGCGTCCGGCGCGGTGATTTCGCTCACCAGCGTTTCAGGATCGTGAGGGTCGGCATAGATACCGTCGGTGGAGGTGAGCAGGATCAGCTTTTTCGTCTGCACCAGTTCCGCCACCACCGCCGCTGTTTCATCGTTATCCACGCATTCCACCACCTGGGCGTCCGGGTGCTGGGCCTGCAGCGTGGAAAGCTCCATTTTGCGGTTTTCCTCGTCGCTTACGCAGTCGTTGTAATTGATGATGGGAATGGCCCCCTGCTGGGCTGCCCGCTGAAGCAAGCCGTACAAATGCTGGCGCTTCTGGGGATCGTTGAAATGATTATGCTCCACCAGCACCTGGCGAACGCCGAATTCCGGCCGGATGAACCGCCGGTAGTTTTCCATCAGGATGGCTTGGCCCTGGGCGGAATAATCCGTTTTGTTCTGTTCCTGATCGCCGCCCAGCTCATGGCCGGTGCGCTTCATATAATCCAGGCGGCCAATTTCCGTGGCGCCGGAGGATACCAGCAGCATCCCGGGCCGCAGCTCGCCGCTGAGCCGGGCGAAAATATTGTAGTCAATATCGTTATCCTCCCGCCGAATCAGCGCCATGGACCCGATCTTGATCACCAATTCAATGCCGCTCATGCCGCCATCCTCCTTTTCCCAGATCACCTGTATTTTATCATGTTCCTTCCATGGACGCAATACCGCGCATCGCAAGTTTTTTCGGAAGCGGGATGATATAACCGGCAAAATGCAGAAAAAGAGCCGATTCACCTTCCATTGGCGAACCGGCTCCCTGGGCCCTGTTACTTTTTCAATTCTTCAATTGCCGCCTTCACCTTTTCCTTGCTGGCGAAATTCAGCGGAGAGAAGCGGCCCTCCAGAGCCTTTTCCAGTTTTTCAATGGCGTCCTGCTTTTTGCCCGCTTCCTTATCGTACTGGGCCAGGAAATACAGGGTGTCGATCTGGGAATCCTTGATGGCGATGGCCTTATCGAAATACTCCTTCGCCTTTTCCTTGTCGCCCAGCAGCCTGTAATAGGTTTGGCCCATATTATCCAGACACACGGCGTCTTCATCGTCATAATCGATGGCTTCCTGATTGAAGGCCAGCGCCTTTTCCGTGTCCCCCGCTTCGATGTAGAGATAGCCCAGGGTCTGATAGGTGTACCCGCAGGGGCCCTTCCGATGGGAGGCTTCCAGCAGATTGATGGCCTTGTCCAGTTCGCCCAGCTTGTACTGGGCCACGGCATAGTCCATCAGCAGCTCCTGGCGGCGGGAGGCGTCCAGGTCCGGGGCCTTTTCCGCTTTTTTCAGGATTTCCTTTACCTTCAAATAGTTTTCTTCCCCGCCCTGCCGCAGCAGCAGCACGCTGTAGGGCAGCAGATAAGCCGCGGAAATATAGTTTGCAGCGTACAATTCCTCATAGGCCTTTTTCGCCTCGTCGTACTTTCCCTTTTGATGCGCCATCAATGCTTTCCGGGCCTTGAAGCCGTCCATGATTCCCATAATCTATTCATTCCTCCTCGCCTTGATCAGCAGGCGTTCATATCGTTTTTGCAGGGCCGCCATATCGGCGCCGTCCTGATCCGCCGCCAAAATGATGGCCTTTCTTGTATATTCGATGGCAGCGGGAATATCCCTTTTTTTATGCTCCATGATTTTTGCCAGGGCGATCATAGGCCCCACGCCCCCCTGCCGGTCTCCCACCATGCGGGCGTACACTTGGGCGGCGGCTTCATAGTCCCCCTCCCGGCGGTAGCTTTCCGCCATGCGGCCCCGGGCCAGCACGGATACGCTGCCCTGATCCGCCGCCCGGTAGCACATCCGGGCCCCTTCGTGCTTTCCCCGCCGTTCCAGCACCCGTCCCAAGCTGAACACGTCCTCGGGATCCTTTGCCAGCAGCGGCATATCGTGCAAGCGCATGAGCCTGTCCAGAATATGGGCCAGGGATACAATATCCTGGGCGTTATGATCCAGAATATCGGTGAGCAGGGAAAAATCCTTGGTTTTCAAAAAGGAAAAGTACCTTTCCGGCACCAGGGCCCCGGGCAGATCATCCACCCGCTGCATGCCCAGCACCGCTTCCTCCAGGCTGGTCAAATTGCATT